>CAKUMR010000055.1 GCA_934667865.1 uncultured Oscillospiraceae bacterium
ATACGCTTTGAATAATTCAACGACTCTAAGATGATTTTGTCTGTCTGATCTTTCATATCTGCCTCCTCAATAATTCTACCGGACAGCAATTCACTGACGGAAACACCTAAAGCATCCCCAAGGGGTTTTAAAAGCGAAGTATCGGGAAGCCCTTTTCCTGTTTCCCATCGAGAAATTGCTTTATCTGTTACCATGAGTTTTTCGGCTAATTCCTTTTGCGTGTATCCCTTTTGTTTTCGAAGCTCAGCTATAAAGCGGCCTGTTGCATTTGTATCCATATTTTCTGCCTCCTGCTGATTTCATTTTAGCTAACCGTCTGTGAGAATACAATCTATGGATCGTAGAGTTGGCGCTCATCATGTGGTTCCGGCGGGTGATTCTCGTCGGGTTTCCCCATTCTTCTCTTGTCAATAGGTTTTCTGCGCCTGTCTTTTGAAAACGTCCCATTTTGCCGCTGTTTCCATATACGACATATATTCTGTTGTGAAAACGCCGTTTTCATGACAATTATATACTGGAAAACGAAGAATAACAATAGAGGGGGAGCGAATAAAAGAAGTTAGTTGGGTCCTGTATTGCGAGGGCGTTTTCACGCCCAACGCTCCACGTTACCACTTGGTTTTTGAGCAAAAAACCGCAGTTCTTTTCAAACTGCGGTATGGCAATATGCAGAAAGGGACGCTACCAACCTGATAGCGTCCCTTTTGCTCGGTTATTTGGTTGCAATTTGGTCTCCTGCCGTCCATAAACGCGATGAATCTGATGCTTTTGCTTATCAATTAAATGTCGTAAATGCCCAGCAGAACGATGCCGATGACGACCAGCGCGATCATCAGATAATGCTTCCACGACAGCTTTTCCTTCAGGAAAATGCGGCCCCAGACCGCCGAAAGCACACAGTAGGCGGAAATGATGGGCGCAGACATCATAACATGATCTTCATCCGCCAGAGCGTAGATGTAGAAAAGCTGGCCGACCGTTTCGCAGGCGGCGCCGATGTATTTTGGAAGCTCCAGCCTGAAGGTGAACTTTTTGCGGCGGATCAGCAGATAGGCAAGGCAGCCCAGGCCGGCGGCCAGAAAGGTCAGCTCGTAGGCGACGTTCGCAGAGTCTTCGTTGAGCGTTTCCAGCACCAGAGAATCGGCAAAGGTGCCGGCGGCATCCAGAAGACAATAGGCAATCGGCAGACAGATGGCCAGCCAGCTTTTGGCGTACTTGCGGTTGGCGTGCTCCTGACGGCGCGCGCGCAGCTCGTCGTCCTCCCGCGCCTCGACGATGCCGAGGCCGATCACGCCGGTGCAGACCATCGCAATTGCGCCGATGACCAGCATGGGATTTGCACCATCCAGTGCGGACAGGCCGCCCGTCAGCAGACACAATACGGCGACCAGGGCACCGGAGGAATTGCAGATGGGCGAAGAAATTGAAAGCTCAATATAGCGCAGGCCAACATAGCCCAGCGCCATGGAAAGGATGTACAGCAGCGACACAGGCAGGTAAGTCCAGATGACGTCCCACGAAATGGCGACATTGCGAAAAAAGATCATGTATGCTGCGTGCAGACCCATCACGAGGCCGACGGCGACTACCATTTTCAGATGCGCTGCACGGTCCTCCTGACCGCAGCAGCCGATTTTGGAAAACAGATCCGAGCCGCTCCAGAAAAGAAGAGCGGTTAGCGCAAACCAGAACCAATTCATTTTATTACCTCCGGAAGTTTTGCAAGGCCGGCTTCCACCAGCTTCTGTACGGAAAGAAGAATACCGAGCTTTGCATGATACCAAGTCAGGCCGCCCTGAAAATAGACGGCATAGGGGGGACGGATGGGGCCGTCGGCCGACAGCTCAATGGACGAGCCCTGCACGAAGGCGCCGGCGGCCATGATGACCTCGTCCTCATAGCCGGGCATTGCCCAGGGCATGGGGTCGGCGTAGCTGTCCACCGGAGCGGCGGACTGGATGCCCTTGCAGAAGGCAATCATGCCCTCCCGGGAGCCGAGCTCCACGGCCTGAATGATGTCGTGGCGGCTTTCGCTGCCGTTCGGCACGACGCGGAAGCCCATGCACTCATAGAGATTCGCCGCGAAGATCGCGCCCTTGAGGGCGGAGGCGACGACCGTCGGCGCAAGGAAAAAGCCCTGATAGAAAGCGGGCATCAGGCCGAGATTTGCGCCGACCTCCTGCCCGAGGCCGGGTGCGGAGAGCCGGTAGGCGCAGCGTCGGACGTAGGCTTCCCTGCCGCAGATGTAGCCGCCGATGGGGGCCAGGCCGCCGCCGGGATTCTTGATCAGGCTGCCGACGACCATGTCTGCGCCGACATCGCTGGGCTCTATTGTTTCGACAAATTCGCCGTAGCAGTTGTCCACCATGCAGATGATGTCCGGCTTGATGGATTTCAGGAAGGCGATCAGCTCACCGATCTGCTTGACCGAGAAGGTCGGACGGGTGGCGTAGCCCTTGCTGCGCTGGATGGTCGCGAGCTTGGTGCGCTCGTTGACCGCGGCGCGGATGGCGTCATAATCAAAGGTACCCTCCGGCGTCAGGTCGACCTGACGGTAGCTCACACCGTATTCCTTCAAAGAGCAGGTCGACGGGCGGATACCGATGACCTCCTCCAGCGTATCATAGGGCGCACCGACGGGAGAGAGCAGCTCGTCGCCGGGCAGCAGATTGGCGGACAGGGCGACGGTCAGCGCATGCGTGCCGCAGGTGATCTGCGGGCGGACGAGAGCGGCTTCCGTGTGGAAGGTGTCGGCATAGACCTTTTCCAGCACGTCGCGGCCGACGTCGTCATAGCCGTAGCCGGTCGTGGCGGCGAAGCAGGACGCACCTACGCGGTTTTTCTGCATGGCAGCGATGACCTTGGCCTGATTATATTCCGCCACGGCGTCCACCGCGGCAAAGCGCTCCCGCAGCCCGGCCAGAATGGTTTCTCCATAGGCATAGACCGCCGGGGAAACGCCGAGCTGCAAATACAAATCTTTCATTTATTTTCCTCCATCTCCTGAAATACGCGGCGCGCCATATCGCTGACGACCTCCGGCCGCGTCACAATGATTCCGCTTTTCTCGTCTCCGAGAATGAGCAGCGTGTCGCCCGGCTGAATCCCGAACAGTGCCCGCGCGTCCTTGGGAATGACGATCTGGCCGCGTTCCCCGACCTTTGCGGTGCCGAAAACGTGCCGTCCGTGCGCCATGCCAAGCAAGTGCTTTCCTCCGGCCATGGCTGCCTCCTTTTCATACTTTTCATATTTGTGCGAAGAATATTGTAGCAGGCACGAGGGCGCTTGTCAATGCTGCGGGAGCGAATTGCAGCGGAGAAATCCATCGAAAGATATTGATATATATTTACAGGTAGTTCAGGCACCGCCTGCGGGTCACACAGGAAAACATAGGTAATGAAAGACTTGTTACTTGCGATTTTGAACATTTTGCACAAAATGCCTGAAAAACGGGCAGCGCCTTGCAAATGCCCGTTGTACTGAGATCAACGATGCAATATCATAAAGCACATAAGGGCATAACTGTAAAAATGAACAAATTCCGGAAAGAGAGTTGCATTTATTTGCATTTTGCGGTATGATATTGCTATAAGGGAAGTGTTTGGATTCCAGATTCAAACGGGGGTTACAGATGCCGAAAAAGGTATTTCACATTGCTTATGCGGTAAACTATGTACTACAGGCCGGATTTTGCCTGCTCTGCCCCGGCGGGGTATTTGTTTTGCTGGGGTGGCTGGCAGTGCACCGCTGGGGCGTCGGACGCTGGGCACTGATCGTGGGGATTCTCCTCGGCGTGCTGACCGGCGTCTACAGTATGTTCCGCTATATCTTGAAGACAGCTAAAACGTTTGACCCCACCGAAAGCAAAGGAGGAAAGCCGCATGACGGAAAAACCGGATAGGGGACAGGAAATACCGGAGCTTTTCCCGGAACTTTCCCCGAAAACCAGAAAGAACTTCTGCTCCGTGCTGGCGGAGATGTGGCCCATCTTTCCGGCGGAAATCCTGCTGAGCGGTGTGATGCTGGGCGTGTATGCCGTCATCGGCCGCTGGAGCGTGAAGATCCTCTGGAGCGCGGCGCTCGGCACGGGGCTTGTCCTGCTGAACTTCGCGGTGATGATCTTTTCCCTGATCCTTGCAGAACGGGCCAGCTCTCCGGCGAGGGGTCAGCTCGTGGCGCGCGGCAATTTCATGCTGCGCATGATCGTGCTGATCGTCGTTCTGGTGCTGGCACTCAAGAGCGGAAACTTTGATCCGCTGGCGACCCTGCTGCCGCTGTGCTTCATGCGCATCGCGCTGTTCTCCGGGACGCTGATCAAAAAGAAAAAAACCAATAACAGAGGTGAAAATTGATGGAAAACGTCGGCAAGGGCGCAAGTACGCTGTTTGAATTCTCGTTCTTCGGACTGTTCGACGTAACGATCACGGAGACGGCGGTGTCTGCTTTCGTTGTGATGATCCTGCTGATCCTCGTAAGCTGGCTGCTCGGCCGGAATCTGAAAAAGCGTCCGGGCAGGATGCAGTGCGTGACGGAAAAGGGCGTTACCGCTCTTTATAATATGGTCAGCACCACCATGGGCGAGCACAACATCGGATTTGCCCCGTATATCGGCGCGCTGTTCCTGTCCTCGGTCTTCGGCTCGCTGATCGGCATGACGGGCTTCCTCAAGAGTACGACCGCTGATCTCAGCACGACGCTTGCGTGGGCACTGGTCACAACGGCGCTGGTCTGGTACAACACCATCAAGCGTAACGGCATCCTCGGCTGGCTCAAGGGCTTCACGGAGCCGATTGTCGTTATGACTCCGATGAACCTCGTCAGCGAGATCGCGCAGCCGATGTCTCTGGCCTTCCGTCATTTCGGCAATGTCGCTGGCGGCGGCGTTCTGACCAGTCTGATCTACGCGGCGCTGGCGCTGGCCAGCTCTGCGGCGCTGAGCTGGGTGCCGAATGAGATCATCCGCAATATCCCGATTTTGCAGGTCGGCATTCCGGCCTTCCTGTCGATCTATTTTGACCTGTTCTCCGGCTGTATTCAGGCGCTGGTGTTCTGTATGCTGACCATGGTCTACGTGGGTGCGGCCTGCCCGCCCCCAGAGGAGAAGGAAGAAGCGTAAGCAAATTTTAATTTATATACAATTTACAGGAGGAACTAATTATGGAACTCGTAAAAGGTTTGATCGCAATTGGCGCAGGTCTTTGCATGGGCATCGGTGCTATCGGCCCCGCTGTCGGCGAAGGTCACGCCGTCGGCTGCGCACTGGAGGGCATGGCTCGTCAGCCTGAGGTTGCGGACACCCTGCGCACCAACATGATTCTCGGCTGCGCCATCACGGAAACCACCGGCATTTACTCCCTGGTCGTTGCTCTGCTTCTGATTTTCGCGTTCTGATTGAGCCGGGTACCCGGCTAAAGGGGAGGGAATACCTTGTATTTGACGTATTTGTTTGGCGAGTCCGGTGATTTTATCTCACTGGAGCTTTGGACAAGCATTTTCACACTCTGTAATCTGGTGATCCTGTTCTTTGTGATGAAAAAGCTCCTGTTCAAGCCCGTAAAGAAAATGATCGATTCCCGCCAGCAGGAAGTTGACGATATGTACGCCAACGCGAATCAGGACAAAGAGGCTGCCGCGCAGATGAAGACCGAGTACGAGGAAAAGCTCGCCAAGGCTTCCGAGCAGAGCGCGGAGATGCTCAAGGACGCGACCCGCCGTGCGCAGAAGCGCGAGGAGGAAATCCTCCGCGAGGCGCAGGAGCAGGCTGCACAGACCCTGAAGCGTGCGGACGATCAGATTGAAATGGAGAAGAAGCGTGCGATGAACGAAATCAAGGACGAGGTTTCCGTGATGGCCGTGGACATCGCCTCCGCGATCCTCACGCGCGACATCAAGCGCGAGGAGCACTCGGAGCTGATCGACTCCTTCATCGAGAATCTGGGGGACAGCCATGATTGATACCGCCAGCTACGGGAAAGCCCTGTACCAGCTCACCGCAGAAAACGGCAGCGATGCGCGTGTTCTGGAGGAGCTGGACGCGGTCGAGCAGCTTCTGAAGGAGAATCCTTCCTATACGCTGCTGCTTGACACGCCGGCGGCCAGCAAGGAGGAAAAGCACGGTCTGCTCCGGCAGGCGTTCGGGAGCTTTGATCCCATGCTTTTGAATTTCCTGTGCCTGCTGTGCGATCAGCGTTCCTTTTACCAGCTTCCGGCCTGCCGGACGGCCTACCGCGCCAGCTTCGACGAAGCGCATGACATCGTGCGTGCCGAGGCGATCACGGCGGTGCCCATGCAGGAGCGCCAGTGCAAAGCATTGCAAAAGAAGCTGGAGTCCATCACCGGCAAAAACATTGTGCTGAAAAACAGCGTGGATCCTGCGCTGATCGGAGGCGTTACCCTCCGGTACGGCGGTGTCCAGCTTAGTGACAGCATCCAGAGCAGGCTCGACCGGCTGCGCCGCAGTCTGGACGAGTCCATAGTATAAGATAAAGTTGGTGAAACCGTGAATCTGAAAATAGACGACATCAGCAAGATTATCAAGGATCAGATCAAAAATTACTCTCAGAAGACAGCGCAGGACGAGATCGGCTATGTCATTCAGGTCGGCGACGGCATTGCAAAGGTCCATGGCCTGGAAAAGTGCAAGGCCAATGAGCTGCTGCTGTTTGAAAACGAGTCCTACGGCATGGCGCTGAACCTCGAAGAGAACTATGTCAGCGTCGTCATGCTTGGCACCGACGTCGGCATCAGCGAGGGCGGCCTTGTCAAGCGCACCGGCAAGGTCGTTTCCGTCCCGGTCGGCGACGCGCTGATCGGCCGCGTGGTCGACGCGCTGGGTCAGCCCATCGACGGCAAGGGCCCCATCGAGGCTGCCGAGCTGCGCCCCATCGAGCGCAGCGCCCCCGGCATCATTGAGCGTCAGCCCGTTTCCGTGCCGCTGCAGACCGGCATCAAGGCGATTGACTCCATGATCCCCATCGGCCGCGGCCAGCGTGAGCTGATCATCGGCGACCGCCAGACGGGCAAGACCGTCATCGCAATGGATACCATCATCAACCAGAAGGGCAAGGGCGTGACCTGCATCTATGTGGCCATCGGTCAGAAGCGCTCCACCGTTGCACAGATGGTCGATACCCTCCAGCGCAACGGCGCGATGGATTATACCATCGTCGTTTCCGCGACAGCCTCTGAGCTGGCACCGTTGCAGTATATCGCGCCGTATTCCGGCTGCGCCATGGGCGAGTATTTCATGGATCAGGGCAAGGACGTGCTGATCGTCTACGACGACCTGTCCAAGCACGCCGTGGCTTACCGTGCACTGTCTCTGCTCATCCGCCGCCCGCCAGGACGCGAGGCCTACCCC
>CAKUMR010000056.1 GCA_934667865.1 uncultured Oscillospiraceae bacterium
GGCGATCATCATCGGCGGCACGTCCTTCTCCGGCGGCGTCGGCAGCGTGTTCGGCTCCCTGTTCGGCTGCCTGCTGCTCGCTTCGATCAATAACGGCCTCGTGCTGATGCACGTTTCCTCCTACTGGCAGAACCTCGTGTTCGGTACGATCCTGATCATTGCTCTGGTTCTGGACAAGGTCCGCAACGACAGAAGCGGCGGCGGTCTGAAATAAGGCGGTGCGGCTATGAAAGATACGATCCTTGAAATGCGCAACGTGACGAAGCGGTTTCCGGGTGTTCTTGCGCTGAGCAACGTCTGTATCCGTCTGGGAAAGGGAGAGATCCTCGGCATCTGCGGCGAAAACGGCGCGGGCAAAAGCACCCTGATGAAGGTGCTCTCCGGCAGCTACAGCGCAAAGGAATACGAGGGCGAAATTCTGATCGACGGCCAGCCGGTGCGCTTTACCTGCGTGGAGGACGCGCAGAAGCACGGAATCGAGATGGTCTATCAGGAGCTGAACATGATCCTCGACCTGTCCGTTGCGGAAAACCTCTTCGTCGGCAACCTGCCGATGAAGGCGCGCAGCATTGTGGATTATCCGAAGCTCTATGCGCAGGCGGAGGAGCTGCTCAAGGAGATCCAGTTCCCGATTTCCCCGAAGACGCACGTGCGCCTGCTCAACAGCGGCCAGATGCAGCTTCTGGCGATCATGCGCGCCTGCGCGAAAAATCCCAAGATCCTGATCATGGACGAGCCGACCTCCGCCCTGACCGAGCGCGAGGTGGATGTTCTCATGGACCTGCTGGGCCGCCTGCGGGAGCGCGGCATCTCCGTGATCTATATCAGCCACAAGCTCGACGAGGTCTACCGCATCTGCGACCGCGTCACCGTCATCCGCGACGGCCAGACGATCTCGGACAACGACATTGAGAACATCAACGAGCAGAAGCTCATTGAGGACATGGTCGGCCGCAAGGTCGAAAACCTCTATCCGAAGGAAAAGACGGAGATCGGCGGGGAAGTTCTGCGCGTGGAGCATCTGACCGTCCCGCATCCGAACATCCGCGGCAAGAATATCATCGAGGACATCAGCTTCCACCTCAACAAGGGAGAGATCCTCGGCATCGGCGGTCTGGTCGGTGCGGGCCGCAGCGAGGCGCTGGGCGCGATCTTCGGCCAGTATTCCAATGTCAGGAAGGAAGTTTACATCGACGGGAAAAAGGTCCGCATCCGCCATCCTCTCGACGCCATCCGCCACGGCATCGGCTTTATCACCGAGGAGCGCAAGCTCACCGGCTACATCAGTATGCTTTCCATCCGCGAAAATATGTCCATCGCCAGCCTGCGGAAGCTGTCGGGCAAGGTGCTCATGAAGCGGAAGCTGGAAAAGGAGCTGGCAAAGAAGCAGTTTTCCCAGCTGCGCATCAAGGCGCCCTCCATGGAGACGAAGCTCTTCCAGCTCTCCGGCGGCAACCAGCAGAAGGTGATTCTGGGCAAGTGGCTGACGGCCGACCCCGAAATTCTCTTCATCGACGAGCCGACCAAGGGCGTCGACGTGGGCACGAAGGCGGACTTCTACCAGATCATGAACGACCTGACCAAGCGCGGCGTTTCCATTGTTATGGTTTCCTCCGATATGCCAGAGCTGATCTCCATGAGCGACCGCTGCATCGTCATTTCCGAGGGGAAGATCACGGCGGAGCTCACGGGTGACGAGATCAACGAAAACAATGTGATGAAAGCGGCAATCGCCCTACAGGAGGAAGAAAATGATCCAGCTGGAGTCGAATTACATTGAGGCCTATCTGCCGCAGGCGGATGTGGAAGAGGCCATGCGGGGCAGCGAGGCTCTGCTTGCCTGCGTGCAGCGGGGCGAGAAAGAGTACGAGGGCAGTCTCGGCTGGCACGATCCGGGAAAATGGGCCTCGGAAGACAAGCTGGCGCAGTTCTGCGCGCTGGGTGAGGAAATCCGCGAAAATGCGGAGGTTCTGGTGCTTCTGGGCGTCGGCGGCTCGAACAACGCCGCCCGCGCCGTGATCGAAGCGCTGGGAAGCAGGCTGGAGGTCGTCTATGCCGGCACCTCCACCTCGCCCTATACCATCGACAAGGCGATCGCGCGCTGCGAAGGCCGGTCGGTGTACTGCATCGTCATTGCGAAAAATTTTGAAACGCTGGAGCCGGGCATTGCTTTCCGCTCCTTCCGCGCCTACCTGCGCAGCCGCTACGGCGCGGCATACGCGCGGCGCATTCTCGCCGTCGGAACAACGGGCAGCAGCATGGAGGCGCTGTGCAAAGAAAACGGCATCCGCTTCCTTCCCTTCGCCACGGACATCGGCGGGCGCTTCACGGCGGTCAGCAGCGTCGGCCTTCTGCCGATGGCGGCCGCAGGGGTGGACATCCGCGCGCTCGTGCGTGGCGCTGCGGATATGCGCAGCCGCCTTCTGCGGGAGGACGCCGGGGAGAACATCGCCCTGCGCTATGCCGTGATCCGGAATCTCCTGTACCGCGGCGGCTACCGCGTGGAAATGCTTTCCTCCTTTGAGCCTCAGCTCCGCTGGTTCTACAAGTGGTGGATCCAGCTCTTCGCCGAGAGCGAGGGAAAGCAGGGCCGCGGCCTGTATCCGACGGCCTCGGAGTATTCGGAGGACCTTCACTCCGTCGGACAGTATGTGCAGGACGGTTACCCCGATCTTTTTGAATCCTTCCTGTATGTGAAGAAGCAGAAAACGTCCTTCCCCCTGCCGGAGGACGCCGTGCAGGACGGCTTTGAGTATCTGGGTGCGATGGACTTTGCGGAGATCAACCGCGTCGCCTTTGAAGCCACGATCGCCGCGCACAGCACAAAGGTGCCCTGCCTGCGCTTCGATCTGGACGAGCTGGACGCCTATCACTTCGGCCAGCTGTTCTATTTCTTTGAATTTTCCTGCTACCTCTCCGGCCGCCTGCTGGGGGTGAACCCCTTCGATCAGCCCGGTGTGGAAGCATACAAGACCCTGATGTTTGAAAAACTCGGTAAATAATCTGGAGGTAACCCTATGCCACTTGTTCCCATGAGAGCCATTCTGGAGGCTACAGAAAAATATAACTACGCGCAGGGCGCGTTCAACGTCAACGCCGTCGCGCAGGCCAAGGCCGTCATTGAAATTCACGAGACCTTCCGCTCCGCCGCGATCATTCAGGGCGCAGATCTGGCCAACGCCTTTATGGGCGGCCGCACGGATTTCGCCAACGGCACGCTGGAGGACAAAAAGCGCGGTGCGAACAACATCGCCAAGGCGGTCAAGCAGTTTGCGGAAAACAGCCCCATTCCCGTTGCGCTGCATCTTGACCACGGCAAGACGGTCGATACCTGCGTCGCCGCGATGGACGGCGGCTATACCAGCGTCATGGTCGACGGCTCCTCGCTTCCCTTCGCGGAGAACATCGAGCTGACGCGCGAGGTCGTCAAGCTGGCGCACGCCAGAGGCGTGACGGTCGAGGGCGAGCTGGGCGTTCTGGCCGGCGTGGAGGATCACGTGTTCAGCGCGACCTCCTCCTATACCAATCCGCTCGATGCGGTGGAATTCATCAAAAAGACCGGCGTGGACGCGTTGGCCATCAGCTACGGCACAAAGCACGGCGCCAACAAGGGCAAAAACGCGGTCATCCGCAAGCAGATCGCGATCGCCACGAAGGAGTGCCTGCTGCACGAGGGGATCTTCTGTGCGCTTGTCAGCCACGGCTCCTCCACCGTTCCACAGTATATCGTCAATGAGATCAACGCCCTTGGCGGCGACATCCACAATGCCTACGGCATCCCGAAGGAGCAGCTCGTGGAGGTCTCCAAGCTCGGCATTGCCAAGATCAATGTGGACACGGACATCCGTCTGGCCGTCACGCGTAATCTGCGCGAGCTGTTCCGTGACGAGCCTGCGCTGCGCGAGAGCCTGAGCATCGGCCCGGTCTGGAGGCTGCTCGACGAGAAGCGCTCCGACTTTGACCCGCGTGTTTTCCTGCCGCCGCTCATGGACACCGTGATGTACGGCAACGTGCCGGATGGCGATGTGGCGAAGGTCGTCGACTGCATCGGGCGCGGTGTGCGCGAGGTCGTCGGCACGCTGATCGTGAGCTTTGATTCCGTCGGCAAGGCGCCGCTGGTGGAAAACGTTTCCCTCGAAGAAATGGCCGAGCGCTACCGCAAGGCCGAGAGGAACCGAGCATGAAAAATATTCTGATTGCGCACGGCGGCGGCCCGACGGCGGTCATCAACAGCTCCTTGCAGGGAATTATCGAAGCGGCGCGCGAATCCGGGCAGGTCGGCAGAATTTATGCCGCCCGCCACGGCGTAGAGGGCATCCTGAAGGGCGACCTCATCGACCTGACGGACGTCCCCGCCGAAACCGTCCGGCGGCTGGCCCACACGCCAGCCTCCGCGATCGGCTCCTGCCGCCGCAAGCTCGGCGAGGCGGATTATCCCGTCATTCTGCAATGCCTGAAAAAGCATGAGATTGACTGCTTTTTCTATAACGGCGGCAACGATTCCATGGATACCTGCCAGAAGATTCACGCCATGGCTCTGCGCGAGGGCCTCGATCTGCGGGTGATCGGCATCCCCAAGACCATGGACAACGACCTCGCGGTGACAGACCACTGCCCCGGCTTCGGCAGCGCGGCGCGCTATGCCGCCGTGAACGCGGCGGAGCTGGCGCTGGACGCCGCGGCGCTTCCCATTCATGTGATTGTTCTGGAGCTGATGGGAAGAAACGCGGGTTGGGTCACTGCCGCGAGCGCATGGGCAAGCCGTGCGACGCACTGCGAGCAGCTTGTCTGCCTGCCGGAGCAGCCGGTCGATGAGAAAAAGCTCCTTGCAGCGGCGGAGCGCCGCTTTGCAAAGGGCAAGGGCCTTCTGATCTGCGTGAGCGAGGGCGTCTGCGGCATGGACGGCAAGCCCCTTGCCAGCACGGGGATCGTCGACGGCTTCGGCCACACGGTCGCAGGCGGCACGGCGCAGTATCTTGCCGACCGTCTGATGCAGGAGCTGGGCGTCAAAGCCCGCGCGGAAAAGCCCGGCCTGCTCGGCAGAACGAGCATTCCCTATGCCTCCGCGGTCGATCGCCGGGAGGCCTACGAGGTCGGCAGCTACGGCCTGAAGGCCGCGCTGCGCGGGGAGAGCGGCAGCATGGTCGCCATCCGCGCCGACCGCAACGGGGCATATCGCAGCGAGCTGTTCCTGACCCCGCTGACGAACGTCGCGAACGTGGAAAAATGCTTCCCGCAGGAGTGGATCACGGAGGACTTCGGCATTTCCGATGCGTTCTTTGACTATGCCGCGCCGCTGATGGACGAGCTTCCGCGGCAGTACGCGTTTTTGTAAAACGGAGGTAGCATGAAACATTTATATCTGAATCTCAAGCGCTTTGACGTTCCTGTGGAGCTGGGCGGCGTGAACCGCCTTGCTCCCCTCGACCGGTGGGCGCACACCATTGTGACGCAGACGCAGGAGGGCCTGCGCCCTCTCGCGGGCGACGCGGAGTTTGTCCAGTTCTTCCCGGAGATGCACCTTTTGCAGGCGGTGTCCGCCCGGCAGGAGGACAGCCCCGTGCAGATCGGCGCGCAGGGCGCGTACCGTGCGGACACGGCCGTCGGCGGCAATTTCGGCGCGTTTACCACGAACCGCCCGGCCAACATTCTGGCCGCGGCCGGCTGCTCCCATGTGCTCATCGGCCACTGCGAGGAGCGCGAGGACAAGGCCGGCATCCTCCGCGAAGCGGGCGTGACAGGCCCCACGGCAGTGAACCGGATTCTGAATCAGGAGATCCACCGCGCGGTCGACGCCGGGCTGAAGGTGCTCTACTGCATCGGGGAAAAGAGCGAGGAGCAGGAGCACTGGCAGGAGGTTCTGGGCGAACAGCTCTCCGTGGGCCTTGCCGGTGTGGACAAGAGCCGCGTGGTCATCGGCTATGAGCCGGTCTGGTCCATCGGGCCGGGCAAGACCCCCGCGGACGCGGACTATATCACCAGGATCGCCCACTTTGTCAAGCAAGCCACGGGCGGCATGGACGTTGTCTACGGCGGCGGCCTGAAAAAAGAGAACGCCGCGATGCTTGCGCAGATTCCGGAGATCGACGGCGGCCTGATCGCGCTGACACGCTTTCAGGGCGAGATCGGATTCTATCCGGAGGAATATCTGGAGATCCTCCGCATCTATCTGGAAAAGGAGCAGAAGCAATGAAATTGGATTTTGAATACGGCAATGGCATGATGAGCGCGAATCTGCCGGAGAGCACGGACATTTTCATCCCCGGCCAGACGATCGCCGACCCGCCCTGCCTGCCGCAGGACTGGGACAGCCTCTATGAGGCGACGCTGGAGAGCCTCCGTCACCCCATCGGCATGGCGCCCCTGCGGGAGCTGGCCGCGCCGGGCAAGACCGTGGTGTTCGTCATCCCGGACATCGTCAAGGGCGGCTGCCAGCCCACGGCGCACCGTAAGGTTTCCATCCGGGCCTGCCTGGACGAGCTGTATGCCGGCGGCGTGCAGAAGAAGGACATTCTTCTTCTGATTTCCAACGGCCTGCATCCCCGCGCGACTGTCGCGGAGATGAAGCAGATCCTGGGCGAGGAGCTTTTCAACGAATTTTACTGGACGCACCAGATCGACAGCCACGATTCCGAGGATGCCGCGCATATGGTCGACCTCGGCTGCACGGACCGCGGCGATCCGGTGCTGATGAACAAATATGTCTATGACTGCGATATTCCCATCCTGATCGGTCATGTACAGGGAAACCCCTACGGCGGCTATTCCGGCGGCTACAAGCACTGCGCGACGGGCATCACCCACTGGCGCTCCATCGCCTCGCACCATGTGCCCGAGGTCATGCACCGCGCGGACTTCACGCCCGTTTCCGGCCACAACCTGATGCGCACGAAGTTCAACGAGATCGGCATGCACATGGAAAAGTGCATGGGTCATCCCTTCTTCTGCTGCGACGCCGTGCTCGACACCTACTCCCGCCAGATCGCCATTTTCTCCGGCTATGCCAAGGAAATGATGCCCCTGTCCTGGGAAGTCGCCGACAAGCGCACCTATGTTCCCTTCGCCGAGAAGAAGTACGACGTCATGGTTTTCGGTATGCCGCAGAACTTCCACTACGGCGACGGAATGGGCACCAATCCCA
>CAKUMR010000057.1 GCA_934667865.1 uncultured Oscillospiraceae bacterium
GTGGGAAGAATGCTTTCCTGCGGAATAAAAAAGGGTACGCACGTTGCCATCTGGAGCACGATTTCCCCAAACTGGATCATTGTATTTCTGGCCCTGAGCAAAATTGGCGCGGTTCCTGTGCTTCTGAATACCTGCTACAGTACAGAAGAGCTGGAAAATGTGATCCGTTATGCGGATGCAGAGTTTGTCTATTACGGGGAGGGCTACAAAAAGCTGGTATATGAGGATATGGTGGCACACCTTTCCGTGAAGCTGGAGGGGACTGTAAAGCGCTGGATCTATATTGGCCGCGATACAGAAAGACACTGGATGACAGAGAAGAGCTTTGTGTTTGCTGAGCGCATGAAAAAGGCAACGAAGGAGATCGGAGGATATATCCGGCAGGTAAAGCCGGAGGATACGGCGGCTATTCTCTTTACCTCAGGAACTACGGCTATGCCGAAGGGGGTTATGCTGAGCCACTACAACCTGGTCAACAGCGCGCTGGAGCTGTGCAGCCATATGGGGTGGGTGCCCGCAGATAAAATGCTGATCGCCGTGCCGCTGTTTCACTGCTTTGGCCTGACTGCAAGCCTTCTGGCCAGTATCCATGCGGGATGCTGTATGCATACGATCGAATACTACAAGACCCTGACCGTGTTAAAGACTGTGCAGGAACATCACTGCACGCTGTTAAACGGAGTACCGTCCATGTTTCTGGCTATCATCCGCAATCCGGTCCATATGGAATACGATCTGAGCAGCTTAAGAAACGGAATTATTGCCGGATCCCCGGTCAGTGAAGAAGAATATTATGCGATCCATCGCGAGATTCCGGGACTGGTCCTCCATGTCTCCTATGGACAGACAGAAACGTCACCATGCGTCAGCATCAGTGATGCGGAGGATTCGGAAAAGGAACGTGCCACAACGGCAGGACGGGTGCTGCGCCACTGTGAGGTCCGTATTGCCGGGCCAGATGGAAGCTGGCTTTCATCTGATCAGGATGGAGAAATCTGTGTGCGCGGTTATAATGTCATGCAGGGATATTACCGGCTTCCGGAGGAAACGGCAAAGGTGATCGATGCGGAAGGATGGCTGCATACGGGAGACCTGGGACACCTGGACGCGCGGAATTTTCTGTATATTACAGGCCGGATGAAGGATATGATCATCCGCGGGGGAGAAAACATTTCTCCGCGTGAGATTGAACAGGTGGTGCAGAGCTATCCGGGAATCCGTGAAGTGAAGGTGATCGGACTGCCGACTGAGGTTCTGCAGGAGATGATCGTGGCATGTATCATTCCGGAGGAGGGACTTACCATCAGCAATGCCGGCCTCATGACGCATATGGAAAATCATCTGGCTTATTACAAACTGCCAGCCCATATCGTACGCATGGACTCATTTCCCATGAATGCCAGCGGAAAGGTTATGCTGGGAGAATTAAAAAAGCAGGCGGCAGAGATTATCCGGACTAATCCGGAGATCACCAGCACGGAGCCAGCGTTGTGGACCAGCGCGCCCACCACGGGGTTCAGCGTGCCGGTCATGGCCAGCGCGATGGCGATGAAGTTCAGCGTCATGGAAAAGGTCATATTGAGCTTGATGGTGGTCATCATCCGCTTGGAGAGGGCCGCGAGGTGGGGCAGCTCCTTCACCTCGTCGTCCACCAGCGCGATGTCCGCCGCGTCCACGGCGATGTCGCTGCCCACGCCGCCCATGGCGATGCCCACGTCCGCTTTTTTCAGCGCCGGGGCGTCGTTCACGCCGTCGCCGATCATGCAGACCGGCAGCCCCTGCGCCTGATAGTCTCCGATGGCCTGCAGCTTGTCCTCCGACAGGCAGTTCGCCCGCACCTCGCGGATGTGCAGCTTGTCCGCGATGGTTTTCGCGGCGTTTTCATGGTCGCCGGTGAGCAGCACCGGCTGCACGCCAAGGTCGGACAGGGCGGCGATGGTCGCCGCGCTCTCCGTTCGCAGGGTGTCGGAAAGCGCGAGGTATCCGGCAAATACGCCGTCTATTGCCACATAGGTCACGGTGCAGCCCTGCTGAAGGTACGCTTCGGCGGACGGTACGGAAGCGAACTCGACGCCGTGCTCCCGCAGCAGCTCCGGGTTTCCGGCAAGGATGGTCCTGCCCTCCGCCCTCGCGCACACGCCCCGGCCGGGGATCATTTCAAAGTCCTCCGCCGCCGAGAGCACCGCGCCGGTTTTTTTGCAGCAGCGCACGATGGCTTTGCCCAGCGGATGCTCGGAGAGCTGCTCCGCGGAGGCGGCCAGCCGGTAGACCTCGTTCCTGCCGAACCGCTCCGAAACGCTCTCCACCGCCGCGACCTCCGGCGTTCCGCAGGTCAGCGTGCCGGTCTTGTCAAAGGCGATGATCTTGGCCCCGGCCAGCCGCTCCAGCGCGTCGCCCTCCCGGACGAGGAAGCCGTGCTTCGTGGCGTTGCCGATGGCGGCCATGATGGCCGTGGGCGTGGCCAGCACCAGCGCGCAGGGGCAGAATACCACGAGGATGGTCACGGCCCGGATGATCCGGCCGGTGATGAGCCAGGTCAGCGCCGCGGCGGTCAGGGCGATGACCACGATCCACGTGGCCCAGCGGTCCGCAAGGCCCACGATCTTGGCTTTGCCCGCGTCCGCCGACTGCACCAGCCGGATCATCCGCTGGATGGAGCTGTCCTCGCCCACCTTGGTGGCCTCCATCTCAAACGCGCCAAACTGGTTCACCGTGCCGCTGGACACCGTGTCGTCCACGGTCTTGTCCACCGGCAGCGATTCGCCGGTCATGACCGCCTGATTGATGGAGGTCTGGCCGGAGACGATCACGCCGTCCACGGGAACGCCCTCGCCGGGGAGGACGCGGATGCGGTCCTCGATCTGCACCTGCTGGGCAGGAATACGCTCCTCCCCGCCGTTTCGCAGGACCCGGGCCGTCTGGGGCGTCAGGTGGACCAGCTTTTCGATGCCGGCCCGGGCCTTGGCGACGGTCAGCTCCTCCAGCAGCGCGCCCAGCTGCATGATGAACGCAACCTCTCCGGCGGCGAACGTCTCTCCGATGCAGACGGACGCGATCAGCGCCAGAGAAACCAGCACGTCCGCCTTGATGTCGAACGCGGTGACAAGGCCGATCACGGCCTCCAGAATGATGGGGATGCCGCACAGGACGATGGCGATCCACGCCGCATCGAACGGGAACGGGTCGATCTTCAGCAGACTGCACAGGACCGCGGTCCCGGAGACCGCAAGGAACGCGATATCTTTTTTGATGCCGCCCAGTGCCAGCAGATGTTCCAGCCTTTCCATAAACGCTTTCATAAAGACCTCTTTTATGTACCGTATGGGGTATAGGTATACTATACCCATATGGGTATGACTTGTCAAGAGGGCAAAAAAGAAAAGCAGTCGATCGACTGCTTTTCCTCAACCCATATTGGAAAACCGCTCCACGGCCTTTGTAAAGCTCTCAATGGTCTTGTCCGCGTCCCCGTGCTCGATCCCGTCCCGGACACAGTGCTTGATGTGGCCCTCCAGGACCACCTTTCCGCAGCCGTGGAGCGCGGATTTCGCGGCGTTGATCTGGGCCAGCACATCCTCGCACGGCACGTCCTCGTCCACCATGCGGTCGATGGCCTGTACCTGTCCGATGATCTTTTTCAGGCGGCGGTGCAGGTTTTCCGCATCCATACATTGCTTCACGTTCATGACCTCCATACATACCGGGGTATTAAAAGTATTATACTTCCCCCGCACGGCACTGTCAATGCGCGGCCATTATGCGCCCGCGCCCTCCGGCTCCGCGCCGTCCGCCAGCGTGAAACGGCCGGTCAGAACGTCCTCCCGCAGGATGCGCAGCGCCTGCGCGGGGGACTCAAACAGGGGACTGTGGGCACAGCCTGCGAAGGTGTAAAATCCCTTTTCCGAGGCGCTGAGCCGGTCAAAATAGTCCCGCTGGACCGCGTAGCAGCAGGTCAGATCATTTTCTCCGGCGAAAAAGTAGACCGGCAGTTCCAGAGAGGGGACCGCGTCCGCTGCGGAGAATTCCATCCGGTCATACGCCGTGGGCGCGTTTTGAAGGAGCGCTTTTCCATGCCAGATGTTGATGCGCTCCGTCTGCGTATAATCCGTGCAGCGCAGGGTGGGGAAGAAGATGCCGGTGATCGCGGAGCGCATCTGCGCCGTCGTTCCGTCGCCCAGCGCGTGCATGCATGGCCCGGTCCCGCTCCGGCTCGGAGAACCAGCGGCGCAGCCGCGCGGCGTCCGCCGTTTCCGTGTCGTACTGCGCCAGCCGCTCCGCCGTCCGCCGGTCTCCCTGCCGCTGGGCGGCCTGCTCCATCGTGCGCAGGGCGGTCAGCTCGGAGCAGGGCTGGTCCGCGATCTGGCTCATGGCGATGTAGGCGTGGTATTTTTCCGGCGCGGCCTGCGCGCAGAGCAGGCCGATGAAGGTCCCGTAGGAATGGCCCATCAGATAGATCCGGTCCTGTCCGAACCGCGCGCGCAGCGCGTCCGTCACGGCCAGCGCGTCCTGCACGGACTGCTCCGTGGTGCAGCCCTCCGGCCGGATCTCCGGCGAATAGGACAGACCTGTGCCGCGGTAGTCCCAGTAGCAGACGGTGAAGAGCTGTTCCGGTCCCGCGTCCCGCGCCAGAAAATAATCCGGGATGCCGGGGCCGCCGTTGAGAAACAGCAGGAGCGGGCGGGTGCGGTCCCCGCCCCGGAGGATCATCCCCTGCTGTACGCCGTTGACAGGCAGCCATATTTTTTCCGCGATGCCGTTTTCCGCCGGCCTGCCGTCGTCCGTCAGGACCGGGGAGACCTTCCCCGCGCTGGGCGGAAGGATCAGAAGCGCGGCGGCCAGAAGAACGGCCAATGCCAAAAGAAGCAGCGTAAGCCACATGGGATTCGACCGTCTTTCTCTGCCGCCCGGCATTTTTTGACGCGCGTTTTGCCGGCCATTGCCGGACGCCCCCTGTTTTATCTGTTTTGAACACCTTATGATACTGCCGCCGCGCTCCGCCTGTCAAGGACGCGGGCGGCGGAGGCAAACGCTCCGCAGGGGCTTGACTTTTGGGGCGAAAGGTACGATACTGAGGGTGACCGGCGGAGAGCCGGAGCGGCGCGCTCCGGCACGCTTGGAATACAGAAAGAAATGAGGCGGTCCGTAATGGCCTTTACATGGACGAAGGATCTGGAGACCGGAAATGCGCAGATCGACCGGGAGCATCAGGAGCTGATCCGGGCGCTGAACGATCTGCTTGCGGCCTGCTCCGTGGGCAAGGGAAGAAGCGAGCTGAGCCGCACGCTGGATTTTCTGGAGCAGTATACCAGGACCCATTTCCAGCATGAGGAGACGCTGCAGATCCAGTCCCATTATCCCGACTACGCGGCGCATAAGAAGCTGCACGAGGGATTTGTCAAAACGGTGAGTCAGCTCTCCGCGAAGCTGAAGGCGGAAGGTCCCACGATCCAGCTCGTGGGCGAGATCAACCAGCAGCTTGGCAACTGGCTGGTCAATCACATCAAGAAAGAGGACGTCAAGGTGGCGCGGCACATCCAGTCCGGAAAATGAGCGGATGAACGCGCGCGGGCCGACGGCTTCTGCGCAGACGAAGAAAGAGCGGGCTGTTACAGCCCGCTCTTGTTGTTAAAACTGAGGAAGTTTAATGATGCCCCAGAGACCGTTGTATTTGACCCATGCATAGCCGTTAGAGAAACTTGCAACCCGGTCAAAGACGGGAGGAATCACCATTTCACAAGTCTTATCCATATAGCCATACTTTGCCGAGGAGCTTTCTTCCAACGCCGCCGCGCACAGCCCCTGAGAAAAGGCGCCGCCGGTTACTCGATACGGAACCCCATACTTTTCGGCAGCAGACTTCATCTGCATATAAGATCCAGTCAGCTTTCCGGTTTTACCATCATAGATATCATCCATAAAGGCTCCGCCAACAGTAATCTGGTGAACCATAACGATGCAGTCATCATAAGCGGTAGCCGTATCATAACATCCGTGAATTGCTTCGCCTTCACCCCAAGAAGACACCTTCGGAGTAGCTTTTACAATAATGCGTCCATCCTGATCGCAGATGCCCTTGTAGTCAGCATCAAAAACATCGGAGCCCATGCGCTTGGCATAGACGAACAGTCCTCCCTTGGTTCCGCTGTTCCACACTTCGCCGCCGGAATCCTGAACTGTGCCAGTAAACTGGATTTCCTCCCGTTCAGCCATATAAGCGGTTTTCCAATCACTATCCGGCATAGATCTCCAATCATCGTATACAGGTTCGACAACCCATTTACCGGAAAGATCAATCAGTCCAACCTTGCCTCCAATTCCATTGCGAGCTAATGCGTATCCTTTAATAAATTTGCTGGCAATGATGCTGCTGTCAAACTGGTAAGTTCTTCCGTTCTTATCAACAAATACGCGGATTTCTTTGCCGTTTTCGTTCTTAATGTATCCGCCAATACCATCGGAAGAAAACGGAATCATGAAATTCTCTTCAAGACGATTGCCTGTTTGCTCAACCTTAATGCTGGGCTTAATGACCCATTCCACGCCCCGAATTTCCGGTGCTCCAGTGGTATCAGTCGAAATGCTTCCATTTCCACCAGAACTGTTCACGAACTGAGCAGGGTCGGAAATGGTGCCGACCGTTCCGAGGAACCGGCTGATCATGGCCGCAGCCGTGCCGCGGTTAATACTGGCGTTGGGCTTGAACGTCCCGTCCTTATAGCCGTTGATGATGCCCAGCTCGACAGCCTTGGCGACCAGAGAAGCGTCGGAAGCAGACAGATCCGTGGTATCGGAAAAGTCCAGCTTTGCAGAGCTGTCCAGCTTCACATCAGGGTGAGCATAGATGTAAATACGGGTCAGCAGCTTCGCCGTCTCCAGACGGGTCATATCCTTGCTGGCCTCATACTTGTATCCAAACTCGGAGGGGAGCAGGTTGCCGGTATTTGCAAGGATCGCGGCGTACCCCTCTGCCCAGTTGCCCTTCATGTCGGAGAATGGGTCGTTCTCCGTGGACTCCTTTAGAGAAGAGCC
>CAKUMR010000058.1 GCA_934667865.1 uncultured Oscillospiraceae bacterium
CCTTATAAAAGGTCGGCTCCATGCTGCCCGACTGCACCACCGCCGAGCCGATGCCGAAAGGCATGGGCATCTGGTTCCCGGCGACGTTCCTCGCATTGAGCAGATACACGTTGAATCCCAAAAGCAGCCCAAGGAACACCAGCACGATGTGCCGCAGAATGGGCGGCTTTTTGGCCGGGCGCGCTTTTTTCATAGCGTGGCCAGTTCTTTTTCGGCGAACGAATAGTTCCGGTTTCTGTCTGTTTTCAAGCCGTCCGGCGTTTCATTGCCGCCGTCCTCGTCCGGTTCCTGTATGCCGTCCGGCGTATATACGTTGTTTTTACGGTCAATGGCCGCCCAACGGGACGGAGTAAACGTCAGCTTGTCATCTGCGGGAACAAGGAACAGTTCGACCGCCCGGATATCCTGCCCGATCGCAACGACGGGAGTACCGTCGTCCGCTTCTTCAAAGCGGATGCCCTCCACATCTTTTCTGCGTTTCAGCCGACAGTCAAGCCGGGCGTCCCCAAGAGCAAAGCGGCGCTTGCCGGTATATACGCGGGGGAAGACAAAGCGGCCGTCGGCATGGATGCCGCTGTGCCTGCGCCCGCAGGAAAGCTCTCCGTTTTCCACTCCGCGCACAAAACCGGTGACGTAAACGCTTCGGCGCCCCAGAAGCAGTAGGAGCAGTCCGGCAAGGAGCGCAAGATCCAAAACGGCCAGCGCGATCTCCTTCGGCCCGATTACACGCTTATACAGCAGCTCACCGGCGCCGTTTACCGCGGCGGCGGTGGGAACCGCTTCGGCTGTGGTGGAGATTGTCAGAGAAAAGGCGTCGGAACGCCCGGAGGCGATCGCCGCCAGAGCGGTATCTTCTTCGTCGCTTCCCTCAAATTTCCAGCGCCATTCCAGAAGGAACGGATCGCTTTTTTCGGGGTACAGGTCGGCTTTTTCCTCTGCGGCATTCAGTTCCGCCGTCGTTACCCAATGCGTTTCATCCCCGATGAGCCACGCATTGCCGCGGCGAAGGCGATATTCCATCGAGATATTCGGATTTTTTGCGTCCAAAACACCCTGCAATGTCACAGAATAGGAAAGCGCGATATTCCCGGTATTCTGAATGGAGAACGCATAGCGGTTCGTGGTACCGGGGGCGATGAGCTTATCGCCGTTTTCGGCGTTGACCGTGATGTTGCCGCCGGTGCCGGTGTAGGAGTTCTGGAACAGGTCAATGTCCGTCTGCGATGTCCATTCCGCTCTTTCGTCCCGGGTAACCGCGCCGCCCTCGCCGTCCACCGGGCGGTAGAGCGTCTGATATACCGTTTTCCCGCTCTCCTGCGGCGTCAGGGCGATCACGTCCCGGGGTGTGCCGCTGACATTTTTCATGATCGCGGCGAGCAGCGCCCAGGTGACCAGAATCAATATGACAAGCAGCGCCACGGCAAGCCAAAGCCAATGGTTTCTGCTTTTCGTTTTAGGGGAAGTTTTTGTATCCATAATGGCTCCTTTCGGGTTTGCTGCGGCAAATTGGTCCTCTCGATCGGGCTTTTCAGAATACCGAAGCGGCTCTTCGGCACTTTGAAAAGCCTCCCTCTCCTCTCCGCCACGAGGGAGGAGAGGGATACTCTTTGAATAAATTCGAATAGAAGCGCTGATGGGATCAGTCAACCTGCGTCGCGGTGATGGTGATGGCGAAGGTCACGTTCTCCAGCGTCTGGGAATTGCCCAGCGTCGTGTCAGCGGTGTCATTGCCTTCGAAGGCCCACTTCCAGCCGATGGTGTAAGTTTCGTCGGCGGAGGTGAATGCCGCAGGAAGCTCGCCCGGGTTGTAGGTCTTAGAGCCGGTCGCATCGCCGGACAAAGCCTTGATCGCGGCAAGCAGCTGCGCAACCGTCTGATACTCCGTAGCGGTGGCATCACCCTTGGCCAGCGTCCACTTGAAGCTGGTGTTTACATCCAGCTCATCGTAATCGCCGGTGATGGTGGGATCCACGGTGAAGGTGTACGCAACTTCGGGGGCGGTGATCGCATCGGTCCTATAATTGGTATAGCCGAACGCGAAGGTCGTCTCCTTGGAAGTACCCGGAGCAACAACGTTGCTGAAGCCGTCAACCTCGCCGGAAGAGTTGACATTATTGGTGTATGTGCCGTCGAACAGGTCAATGGCGGTGGCGGCGGCCTGATCGAAGCCCCAGTAAGCGACACGGGCCTTGTCGGTGCCGGTGGTGCTGGTTGTATACTTTGCAAAGGTGCCGCTGATGGCGCAGGTGGTCAGCAGAGTCAGCACCAGCAGAGCAGAAGCCAGACGCATTGCTTTGTTTTTCTTCATAGCAGAAAACTCCTTATCTGATTTTTCTGATTCTGCCGATTCAGAATCAGGCGGATGTATGTATCCCACCGGCAGGCGTGGCTCCCACAGGTGAAATAATCGAGAGAGTATTATGCCCTTGCCTCCCCGCCGGCGGCTGTACCGGTGGGGAGGGCAAAGCGGCTTAAATGGGAGACTCCGATGGGATCAGTCAACCTGCGTTGCGGTGATGGTGATTGTGAAGGTCACATTCTCCAGCGTCTGGGAATTGCCCATGGCGGTGTCTGCGGCATCGCCTTCCCCGTTTGCGGAATATTTCCACACCCATCCGATGTGGTATATATCGTCCGCGAAGGTAAAATCAGAGGGGAGCTCACCGGGGGCGTATGTTTTCGTACCGGATTTATCGCCAGAGAGCTGTTTGATGGCGTCCAGCAGGTCCGCCACGGTCTTGCACTCTATACCGGAAGGCCAATGATCTGCTTTGAGCGTCCACTTGAAGTTTGCATTCTTATCCAGTTCATCGTAATCGCCGGTAATGGTGGGATTCACGGTGAAGGTATAGGCAACTTCGGGGGCGGTGATCGTATTGGCATTGTAATTGGTATAGCCGAACGCGAAGGTCGTGGACTTTTCGGTGCCCGGAGCAACAACGTTGCTGAAGCCGTCAACTTCACCGGAAGACTTGACATTGGCGTATTGCCCGTCGAACAGGTCAATGGTGGTGGCAGCAGCCTGGCCGAAGCCCCAATAGGCTACGCGGGCTTTGTCGCCGCCGGTGGTGCTGGTCGTGTACTTTGCAAAGGTGCCGCTGATGACGCAGGTGGTCAACAATGTCAGCACCAACAGAGCGGAAGCCAGACGCATTGCTTTGTTTTTCTTCATAGCAGAAAACTCCTTATCTGATTCTTTGCTGATTCTGCCGATCAGAATCAGACGGGTATATGTATCCCACCGGTGGACGTGGCTCCCGCAGGTGAAATCATCGGGAGAGTGTTATTTTCCCTGCTCTCCACCGGCGGCGGAACCGGCGGTATCGGGCAGAGCCTCTCTGGCGGCCTTTTCCGCCCGCAGGGCATTAAGCTCTGCCATCAGGGCATCGGTGTCGCTGTCCATCTGCTTTTCATACAGACGGCGGCGAATGATGTCGTAGCCGACAAGCAGCAGAACAGGCAGAGCGACAAAGATGATAAGTCCCGGCGTGGTCTGCATGAACAGGGCAAACGAGCCGAGACCCGCAATATGGAATATGTATACGCCGAGCAGCCGGTTTGCCGATACGGGGACGGTGTCCTCCGCATTGTTGGCGTCGCCTTTCGTGATGAAAGAAACGTTTCCAGCCTCGTCGGTTTCTATCTCCGTCACACGATGGGTGGTCGTCGTTGTGCCGTTGCCCATCGGATCGTAGAAGCAGATAACGTCGCCAATTTGAACTTCCTCCGGATCGACCGTTTTACAAAGGATGAGCGAGCCGCTATCAAATGTGCCCTTCATGGAGTCGGTGAGAACGATCATGGGAAAGATCCCGCCCACCGACGGGACTTTGTCCTTATCAACAAACTGCTTGATGATGAGGGTGCAGTTAATAAGGATGATCGGAACCAAAATCACGCACAGAATGATGCCGATGACCGTAAACATCTTATGTCTTACGGTGTGCGCCGCGCTCTCTTTTGCTTTTACCGCCATGCTTCTTTCTCGCTTTCTCTACTTGAAGCTCCTGCTCATCTGGACATAATTCTCATTATGTCGGTTGCGCAGCACAGCCAGACAGAGGTTCCGAAAATGATGGTCTGTTTTGGACATGCAAAAGCACACCCCCTTCCGCGTTTTTTCAAAAAACGCCATAGAGGGTGTTATTGTGTTGCCCATTTTCGACGATATGGACGGTGATTAAAAGTTTTTCGCTTTTTTGTGAACTTTTTCTACATCGAAACTTGATTTTTCAAGTAGTAAGTGCTATAAAAATATCAAGGATTAATGCAAACCTTGTATGTATATGTCGTTTGCTCCCGACATAATGCGAATTATGTCGGGCTTAATTTTTCTATACGACCAGTCCCAGCCGTTCGATCTTCTGGCGGTGCTCCGTGCCTGAGGTCATGATATAGATGCGGGTCGTATCTACGCTGCTGTGCCCTAAAATATCCGCCAGCTTTGCAATGTCCTTTTCGATGCCGTAAAAGGTTCTGGCAAAGAGTTTCCGCAGGTTATGGGGAAAGACCTTGCCCGGCTTTACCCCGGCAGTTTTGCACAGCCCTTTCATCTGCGCCCATATGGCTTTCCGATCCAGAGGTTTTCCGCGCCCTGTGAGAAAAATCACGCCGAGGCGGATTTTTTGTTTTCCGGCATAGTCCAGCAGCAGCCGTCTCAGCTTGCCGGGAAGCAGGATCGTCCGGGTCTTGGCCTTGCAGCGCACAATAACCTCCCCGCGCCTCACCGCTTCCGCCGTAAAATATTTTAGTTCGGACACGCGGATGCCGGTGGAGCAGATGGTCTCCATCACCAGCCGAAGCTGCTCGTTCTTCCCTGTCGCTTTTAAAAGCCGCTCGTACTCTGCCTTTGTCAGCTCCTTTTCCTCCGCGCAATAAACCTGACGCTGCACTTTGAGGGATTTCACCTTGCAGTCCGGCCAATCCATGAAAATCAGGAAGCTGTTCACGCTGGCCAGCATGGAATTGATGGACCGCACCGCATAGCTTTCTTCCAGCAGATGGTTTTTGTAATGGATAACCAGCTCCTTCTCTACTGGCGTTTCTCCGATAAAGGCTTGAAAAGCACGGACATCCCGGAGGTATTTCTCCACGGTGACCGCGCTCTTTTCGTCCCGGATCAGATATTGGCGAAAGGCCTGTATCGCTTCTTCTGTGATTCTTCTTTGTTCCATTGGTAGTTTTGCCTGCTTTCCTTTTTGGTCTGCACATATTGTACCCATGTTTCGGACAAAGGGAGAAGCGGAGAAACAACTTTAATAAAATCGCAGGTTCAGCACGACATGCGCAGGACACAAAAAGCACCTGTCCAGCGGATTCGCTGAACAGGTGCTTTTGGCAGGCGGCGAAAGAGCCAACGGGAACTTCCCGTTGGCTCTTTTCCGTTATTTATCTTCCGGCAGCTCCGGGGATTTTGCGTCCTGCACGGCGTAGGGGGCTTCTTCCGCTGCGGCGGGGAGGAGCTTGGCTACGACCACAAGGCGCTGATCGCCGGTGCCGTCCTTGTCGTACAGCGTGCAGCACGTCGAGAGCGTCAGAAGCTTATCCCCGTCCTCGATGGCCGCACCGTCGATGGCAAAGAGATTCTTCCGCGCCACCGTTTCGAGATACTCCGTCCGCTCCTTGTCCGTCTCAAACTCGGGGCGGATGTAGTCAAACTCCGTATCGGTCACGAACACCGCCGTGATCTGGAAGATCATGTCCTCGCCGTCCACGGAGAGGTAGATGTACGGATTTTCCTGCACATATCCGGCGTCCATGTACCGGAAGAGCTTGGTGAACTTGGGGCCGTCCTTGTCGCAGTCGCTCGCGGCGTGGCCGTATATGACGGTGTTTTCCGCGAGCTTTTCGCGGCTCTCGAGCGTATCGCGGCAGTCGGCGTAGTAGCAGCCCCAGGGGGAATACGTCTCCGTCTCATCGAGATAGAGATAGTATGCGTTGTTCTCCGTCTGCATAACGGCGTCGTCCACCTCCGCGCCGGGGATGCACAGCCACGCCTTGGCGTCTTCGTTCTTCTCCGCCGCGGTCTTGAGCTCCGCCTGCCGGTCCATCGGCTCGAGGAGCGCGACAGGGTCGGGCGTCGGGGCAGCCGTCGTCTCCGCCGCAGCGGAGACGTCCGGCTCGCTCGGTGTCTGGCCGCAGCCCGTCGTACCCAGCACCAGCGCCGCGAGCAGCAGCGCCGGGAGAATGCGCTTCATCGTTTTGTTTTTCATGGCATCGTCCTCCTTTGCGCTTCCGCTCAGTTGCCGACGTTCACGCCGTTTTGGGGGTTGCCCGCGATCGGCATGAACACCGCTTCGATCGTGTGCTTTTCATGGACGTTTTTGAATGTCCATTCGCTCACGGGGCCGACGTGCTTCCCGTCAACGATCACGTCCGCCGTGGCATAGCCCGGCTTCGGCGTGATGCGCCATGTCTGGTCGCCGCCTTCCGCGGTGCTCTTGCCGGTGTCGGAGGTGATGTTGCCGTTCTCCGATGGCTCCACAATCGTATCAAAGGACCGGTTGGAGACGGTGAGCGTGCCGTTCTCGGCCGTGACGGCGTAGCGCGCGTCCTCGCCCGTAACGGTCAGGACGATCTCGGTCGTACCGACGCGCGCCGTATTCGGCGTTTCGGCATACGCGAGACGCACCGTGATGCCGGAGAGCGTATCGCTGCCGAGCAGCCCGGTGATGGTGTAATCCGTACCGGCCTTCGGATCGGCGAGACTCGGCGCGGCAAGGCCGCGATAAATGGCCTTGTCGTTGGCGCGGATGGTGACCGGCGCTTTCGCCACGGTGACGGTGACCTTCGTCTGTGCGCCGTAGTGGTTCGCATCGCCCGCGGCGCGGACGGTGATCTCCGCCGTGCCGGACTTATGGAATGCGAGCACGCCCGCAGCGTTCACCGTGACGATGCTCTCATCCGAAGAGGCGAACGTCACATCGCCGACGGCGGCGGTGACGGCGACGGCCTTATCCGTCTCGCCGTACACACCGGAGACGTTCCCGGCTGCGACAGTCTGCATGGCCTTGTCGATCTCGAAG
>CAKUMR010000059.1 GCA_934667865.1 uncultured Oscillospiraceae bacterium
GCATGACGTCGCAGATCTCGCGGCCGAGCGGCGTGCGGCGGTAGACCGGTTCCTTGCAGATTACGCCGGTCAGCGTGACCTCGTTGTCGTGCGGCGCGTCGCAGACGCACAGCGCTTCCGCCAGCACGGAGATGATGAGCCTGCGCCCGGCGGGCGTGCGGCTGTTGAAGGAGCGGATCTGCCCTTCGACGCGGAGAGACGCCCCCTCGCTTGCCTCCACGGATTGCAGCAGCGGCTCCGGCGCCAGCACCGGCAGGCGGTCCACCGTCCCGGAAAGGCGCGCGACCTCCAGATAAAACGAGAAAAAGCGCCGGCCGTGGTTGTCGTGCGAAAACTGCGGCGCGGATGCAAGGCAGCCGGTCAGCTCAATGTGATTTGCGATATATTCCATTCTCCCACCTCGTTCAGTTCTTATGGGAGAGTATATTCATAAAAGGAGCAGGTTATGAAGCAAACCCAGACGAAGGGAAACACTTCGTCTGGGTTATACTCGTTCAGTTCGTAAACAGCGGGCGCAGGGTGGCCTGCTGCTCAAAGCGCGCGTCGCGCGAGTTGGCGAGGAACACGACCTCGGACAGGGAGGTTGCCGAGGCATAGGCCTGCACGTACTTTTCCACCTTCGTGCCGTCCACGTCCGGTATGTAGAGCCTGCCGGTGCAGGCCGAGGCCGGGAAGGCGGTGTCGTCCGTCACAAATGAGATCGTCAGATTGCTGCCGGTGAAGAAGGCCGTGAGCTGCTTTGCGGCGTCCTCAATGAGCTGCGCTGCGGTCTTTTCGGAGGAGTAGGCGATGTTCTTGCTGGACGGGAAGCGGAATTCGGAGAAGGCGACCTCCTTGAAGCCGAGACTGGACAGCTCACGCGCGATCTGCATCAGATAGGAGAGGACCGCCTCGTTGGCCGGGTCCAGCCAGTAGCAGGCGCGGTCGTCCATCCACAGTGCGCCGCTGGACAGCGGCAGGCCGCAGGACTGGTTGGCCAGCGCAAAGTTGGTGTCGCAGAAGGCGGGGATCTCTGCAATCATATAGAAGCTGTGTGAGCGAAGATAGGACAGGATCTCATCAACGGCCGCAATGTCCACATCCGCAGTGGCGGCGCCGCCGATAGCGGTGGAGTAGTAGAAATTGCCATAAATGCTCTTCAGCTCGATCATCACGGCGCAGGAGCTGTCCAGCGACTGAAGCGTTTGCAGCACCTTCTCCGGCTCACGCAGCATGGAGGTCGTGATGTAATAGCCGGACATTTCCGCGATGGTGTTGCTGGGGGGCGCAGGCTCCTGTACGATAACCTGTGCGTCGTTGATGACGGGCCGCGCGGGCGGCTCGGTCGCTTCGACCTGCGCGGTTCGGGTGCCGCTCAGGTCGAGATGTGCGCCGCTGCGGTCGTAGGTCACATAGGGCTCCAGATAGATCAGCAGGACGACGGAGATCAGCGCCGCCGCCCCGGCAAGGATCAGCAGGACGCGCAGTAATTTTTTCAGGAACAGCTTTCTGCGGTAGGAAATTCGCGGCATAAAAGCGCCCCCTTTCTCAGATTATTACGGTTTTTTGGCGATCAGGCAGCGCCATTCGCCCATAGCGTCGCCGCCGCAGAGCGTCAGACCGGCGGCCTCGATCGCGCGGCGTACCTCGTCCTCGCGGACGTCCAGCACACCGGAACAGAGGAAGGTGCCGCCCTCGCGCAGAAGACCCGGCACGACGGGTACCAACCCGATGATCACATCCGCGACGATGTTGGCGTACACAAGGTCATAGCCTCCGCCCAGACGGTGCATCAGCGCCTCGTCCGAAACGACGTTGCCGGTCAGCGCGGTGAAGCGGTCGGGGCCGAAGCCGTTGCGCGCGGCGTTTTCGACCGCAATATGCTCCGCCGCCGGGTCGATGTCCACGCCGACGGCGCTCTGTGCGCCCAGCCGCAGCGCGCATACGGAAAGAATTCCGCTGCCGCTGCCGAGGTCGGCCACGCGCTCGCCGCCGGAAACGAGGCGCTCAAGCGCCTTCATGCACATCTGCGTGGAGGCGTGCGCGCCGGTACCGAAGGCCAGCCCCAGATCGAGCAGAACGGGAAGCCGCCCCTGCGTGTCGTCCACGGTCATCCACTGCGGCACGACCAGCAGCCGCTCGCCCACGGGAAGCGGGCGGTAGTTCTTCTTCCACGAATTGGCCCAGTCCTCCTCCGGTACGTTTTCCAGCCGGATGGTCAGAGGACCAAAATCGCAGGCGGGATACTTCTGCGGCAGCTCCTGCAAGAGCGCGCGCAGCGCTTCCACCTGCGCGGCGGCATCGCCCTCCAGATACAGACGTACCTGCGAGAGATGCTCCATCCTCTTGGCAAGCGCCTCATCCACGTAGTCCCAGTATTCCCTTGCGGATTCCAGAAAATCATGAAATTCCGCAGAATCGTCCATAATAAAGCTGTCGAAGCCGGCTTCGGTCAGCTCTGCGCACAGCAGCTCGATGCCCTCCGAGCAGGTGCGGATGGTCAGTTCGGTCCATTGCAAGGCAGACCCCTCCTTTTATCATTCCTATATTCTACAGGATTTTGTCCGGAATGACAAGGGCATATTTTTTCCGCCCGCGCGGCGGGAGGTTTTTCTTTCCTTTTCCGAAAAAAGATGTATAATAAGCAGAGAAGAAAGGATGATTCTTATGCTGCATCAGCTCCCGGTCGTGCCGGGTGTGCGTCTGCACGCCATGCAGACGGATAAATTCAAAACGGCCTGCTTCAGCGTGAACTTTCTGCGGCCGCACAGCGCGCGTGATGCCGCACTGGACGCGCTGCTGCCCAGTGTGCTGCTGCGCGGAACGGAGCGCTATCCGGACATCCGCAGCATCTCCATGCGCCTTGACGACCTGTACGGTGCGACCTTCGGAACGCTCGTCCGGCTCAAGGGCGAGGTCAAGACGACCGGCTTTTACGCCGATTTTATTGAGGACGATTTTCTCCCGGCGGGGGAGGGTGTGTTCGCGCCCGTGCTGGAGTTTCTGAAAGAGGTGCTGTACCATCCTCTGCTGGAAAACGGCTGCTTCACCGCGGCCAATGTGGAAGGGGAAAAGCAGAACCTGATCAACGCCATCGAGTCCTCCCTGAACGACAAGCGCACCTATGCTGCGCTGCGCCTGCGCGCACTGATGTGTGAGGGCGAGGCCTACGCCGTGCCGCGCCTCGGCCGCGCGCAGGATGTGGCTGACATCACGCCGGAGGAGCTTACCCGCCACTGGCGGGAGGTGCTTTCCGGCTCGCAGGCGGAGATCTTCTATGCAGGACGGCGCACGCCGGAGGAGGTCGTTGCGGCCTTCCGAAGCGTCTTCGCGGGGCAGGAGCCGACGCACATCGCGCCGGTCGCCACCGTGCCGCATCCCGCGCCCACGCAGGTGCGGGAGATCACGGAGCGGATGGACGTCACGCAGGGCAAGCTGGCCATTGGCCTGCACACCGGCATCCTCGGAACGGACGCGGACTATCCCGCGCTGATGCTCCTGAACGCGGTGTTCGGCAGCGGCATGACGAGCAAGCTCTTCGTCAACGTCCGCGAGAAGCTGTCGCTGTGCTACTATGCCAGCTCCGCCGTGGAGAAGTACAAGGGCCTGATGCTGGTTTCCTCCGGCATTGAGTTTGACAAATATGAAACGGCGAAAACCGCGATCCTCGGCGAGCTGGAGGCCTGCCGCCGCGGAGAAATCAGCGAAGCGGAGCTGGAATCCGCGCGGCGCGGGATTCTTTCGGCCTTGCGCGCGGCGCTGGATGTTCCGGCGCGGCTGGACGATTATTATATCGGAAACGCCATTGCGGGCGGCGACAGCGTGGAATCGCTGATCGAAAAGATCGCGCGGCTCAACAAGGACGATCTGGTGCGTGTCGCACAGAAAATCCGGACGGACACCGTGTTTTTCCTTGAGGGGGTGGAGGCGTGAAGCTCTTTGAATATCCCAAGCTGGGCGAGCGCTGCTGGCAGGAGATCCTGCCGAACGGCCTGTGCGTCCGCGTGGTGCCGAAGACGGGCTTTGCCCGCCGCTATGCCTTTCTGGGCGTGAATTTCGGCTCCATCGACACGCAGTTTACACTCGGCGGCGTGCGCCATCGTGTGCCGGACGGCATCGCGCACTATCTGGAACACAAGATGTTCGACCTGCCGGAGGACAACGCGATGAACCTCTTTGCCGCGCACGGCGGCAGCCCGAACGCCTTCACGGGCTATTCCATGACGGCCTATTATTTCGACTGCACGGAGGAATTTGAGGAGAATCTGAAAATTCTCCTGCGGATGGTCACGGAGCCTTTTTTTACGCCGGAGAGCGTGGAAAAGGAGTGCGGCATCATTGCGCAGGAAATTCGGATGTACGAGGACAGCGCGGAGTCGCGCGTGGTCGAGGATCTGTTTGCCGGGATGTTCCGCAGCCATCCGGTGCGCGTGCCGATCGCCGGAACGGTCGAAAGCATTGCGGAGATCACCGCGCAGAGCCTGTATGACTGCCACGCGGCCTTCTATCAGCCGGGGAATATGGTGCTATGCATCGCGGGCGATGTCGACCCGGAAACGGTCGTGCGCATCGCGCGGGAGGGAACGCCTGCACAGGCAGGCCTGCTTCCGCAGCGGGATTACGGCGCGCCGGAGGCGCTTAGCTGCCCGCGCAGCCGCATGGAGCGCACCATGGAGGTGGCCATGCCGACCTTTGCCATCGGCTTCAAGTGCCCGCCGCCCGAGGTGGAGCCACTGCGCCGGGAGATCATTGGCGAAATCGCCGCGGAGATTCTCGCGGGGGAATCCTCGGCGCTTTACCAGCGGCTTTACGAGCAGGGTCTCATCGACGCGGGCTTCTCCGTAGGCTACGAGAGCGTAAAGGACGCCTGCCTGCTCTCCGCCACCGGCGACAGCTGCGACCCGGAGGCAATCATGCAGGCTCTGCTGGATGAAGCGGCGCGGATCGCCAAAGAGGGCTTCGACCGTGCACAGTTTGACCGGCTGGTTCGCTCTGCCGTCGGCCGCCGCACCAGAGACCTTGACAGCTTTGAAAGTATCTGCTATCTTATGGGTGGTACGTATTATTTTGACGGCGTGGACTATCTGCGCTTCCCGGAGGTGTACGCTTCCGTTGTACCGGAGGATGTGCAGAGCTTCCTGACCGAGACCGTGCGCCCGGAGCGTGCGGCGCTGTCGGTCGTCCGTCCGAAAGAAGGAGAAAAAATCAAATGATTCCATTTTTGACATCGCCCATCAGCTTCCCCGGCCTGGGCATTGAGATCAACCCGTCCGACGGCTTTACCATCGGAAGCTTTACCGTTAAATGGTACGGCGTGATCATCGCCGTGGGCGTCCTGCTGGCAACGCTGTATATCCTGCGGCGCGTCAAGCAGTTCGGCCTGACAGAGGACGACATCCTCAATATGCTGATCATCGGCCTGCCGTCGGCCATCGTCTGCGCCCGGCTTTACTACGTGGTTTTCGAGTGGAAGCAGTTCTTCGGCCCCGGCATCCCGTGGTATAAATTTCTGGACATCCGCAGCGGCGGCCTTGCCATCTACGGCGGCATTATCGGCGCGGCGTTGGCCGTGTTCATCTATACGCGCGTGAAGAAGCATCCGGTGCTGCCTTATCTCGACATTATGGGGCTCGGCCTTCTGATCGGGCAGGCCGTCGGCCGCTGGGGCAATTTCTTCAACCGCGAGGCGCACGGCGGCGTGACGGACACCTTCCTGCGCATGGGCCTGATCGAAAACGGGCAGCTCCAGTATTTCCACCCGACCTTCCTCTATGAGTCCGTGTGGAACATCGTAGGCTTTGTGCTGCTGCACTTCCTGTCCAAGAAGCGCAAGTACGACGGCGAGGTCTTCCTAGGCTACGTCGCGTGGTACGGTCTGGGCCGCGCCATCATCGAGGGCCTGCGCACCGACAGCCTGTACATCGGGCCGCTGCGTGTCAGCCAGTGGCTTGCGGGCATCTCCTGCGTTGCCGCGGTCGCCATTCTGATCTATCAGAGATTTTTTGTCAAGCACACCCCGCAGGATCTGCTGGTCAACCGCGTGGCCGAGGCAGAGAAAAAAGAAGCGGAAGAATAAGAAAGGAGTTTGTTTCATATGAAGGAAAATGTGGAAGCCCTGAAGGATAAGGTCGTCGACGCAGCCCAGGCGGCGGGCCGGGCAGCAAAGCTGGCCGCGACGATCTCGCAGAAGAAGGTCCTGATCGCCAGAGAGCAGGAGCGCATCCGCCGGAATTACACCCGTCTGGGCAAGGTCTACTACAAGGATTATGTGACCGACGAGGAGCCGGACGAAGCCGAATACAAGCCGCTGTGCGAGGAGATCTCCAACAGCTTCCGGTATATCAATGACCTGAAAGAGGACATTGAGGACGCGAAGGAAGCCTACCGTGCCGCAAAGCAGCAGGCAAAAGAGGATGCGGACGTAGAGATCCTGCCCTATCTGCCGGAAACCGAAGCGGAAGAAAAGCCGGTGGAGCAGCCGGAAGAAAAGTCGGAGGAAGAACCCAAGACAGAATAAAAATCTGATCAGAATAAACGTACCGGGCGGCATGGAATCCATGCCGCCTGGTTTTTTCACGGTTTCATATTGCCGCCATGGGTTTCGTTATTACAGGTGCAGCGGAGATTCTGAACTATTACGTAGGGAATGGTCTTGACCATTCCGTTGATGGCAGTTCCATTATTGTCAGTGCCTACACGCGGAACGCTCAAGAGCGTTCCCTACAGGTGCGGACGAGATTTTGAATTATTACGTAAAAAACGATATTCTCCAGATGTAGGGTGCGGTCTTGACCGCACCGCTGGTGGCAGTTTCGTTATCGCGGGTGCCTGCACGGAGGAACCAGCCCAAAGCCTCCCCTGTGCAAGGGGAGGTGGCGCGAAGCGCCGGAGAGGTTGACAGAGCAATCCGTTAAATGGCAAAAAATAACAATCCCCCCAGTCAGCTTCGCTGACAGTTCTCGCTGCGGCTCGGTCACGGCGCGGCTCTGATATGCCACCGGCAT
>CAKUMR010000060.1 GCA_934667865.1 uncultured Oscillospiraceae bacterium
ATCGGACCCGCGCCGTCGAGCATTGCGGCCTCCTCCAGCTCCTGCGGCAGACTCTTGAAATAGTTCATCAGCAGGATGACATTGTACACCGGCACCGCGCTCGGCAGGATCAGCGACCAGATGCTGTTCATCAGTCCCAGCTTGCTGATCAGAAGATAGCTCGGGATCATGCCGCCGCTGAAGAGCATGGTAAATACCAGAAACCACATATAGCGGTTGCGCGCCGGGAACTGCTTCTTCGGCTTGGAGAGCGGATAGGCCATCAGGATGCAGAACAGCACATTGATGGGCACGCCCAGCGCCGCGCGGACAACGGAATTCTTAAACGAGATGAAAAACTGCTCGTCCTTCAGGATAGCCCGGTAGGCCGCGGTGGTAAAGTTGACCGGCCAGAGGGACACCTTGCCCGCAGTGGCCGCGGCGCGGTCGGAAAGCGACAGCGCCAGCGTATGGATGATGGGCAGCAGACAGATCAGCGCGCCCAGAATGACGAAAAAGTAGCACACAAAGCTCCAGATACGGTCGCCTATGCTTCTGGATTGCAGCATTTGTCCTCCCCCCCTCAGAAGATCTTGTAGCCCGTCCATTTTTTCGCCAGCCAATAGGACAGGACGATCAGGACGAAGCTGACAACGGATTTCAGCAGACCCACCGCCGTGCTGAGGCTGAAATTCAGCTCCACCAGGCCGATGCGGTAGACAAAGGTATCAATGATGTCCACGGATTCGTAGATCAGCTCATTGTACATATTGAAAATCTGGTCAAAGCCCGCATTGAGCACATTGCCGAGGTTCAGTGTGGAAACCAGCACGATCGTCGGGGCAATGGCGGGCAGCGTGACGTGCCGCACCTGCTGGAGCCGGCTCGCGCCGTCCAGCGCCGCCGCTTCATAGAGGTTCGTATCCACATTTGTCAGCGCAGCCAGATAGATGATGGAGCCGTAGCCGAAGTTCTTCCACACATCCGTGACGACCATGATGACCGGCGCCCAGCGGTTGCTGGCCATGAACATGATCGGCTCTCCCCCGAACAGCTCAATGATATAGTTCACCACGCCGTCGAGCTGGAGCATGGACAGAAAGATGCTCCCGAGCAGGACCCACGAGAGAAAATAAGGCAGATAGACCGAGGTCTGGATGAACTTTTTCAGCCGGGTCTGCGTGACCTCATTGAGCATCAGGGCAAACAGGATCGGCACGATCGTGCCGAGGATCATCTTCGCGACGGCCAGAACGAGCGTGTTGCGCAGAACCTCAAGGCTGTCCGGCAGCATCAGCAGCGTCTTGAAGTTTTCCAGCCCGACCCATTCCGAGCCGGTAATGCCCTTTGCGGGAACGTAGTTCTGAAAAGCGATCAGGATACCGAACATCGGAACAACCGCAAAGATCAGGAGCAGAATGATCCCCGGCAGGAGCATCAGCCGGTAGCAGGACTGATCGGACAGTGGCGAGCGCGGGCTCTTTTTTGTTTTTTTCAGGGTCAGCTCAGCCATTGCGTGCTTCCTCTACCTCTTTGGTGATCTGTTCGCCGCCGGCGGAATACCATTTCTGGATAAAGTCGTCAAAGCTCGACACCGGCTCCTCGCCCATGACGATCTTCAGCAGGATCTCGCTTTCCAGCTTTTCCAGTGACGACCACAGCGTGGACATGGTCTTGGTCGTTCCGTAGAAGCAGGTCGGCACCGCCTCGGCGGAATCCTGCGTTGCAGCGCTCGCACCGACGACACGCGCCAGATATTCGTGATAGTACACGCGGTTTTCCTTCGGATGCTTGGAATTATAAAGGATGTAATCATAGGAGCTCTCAAAGCCCGTGATGGACAGCAGACTCTTGTCCTCCTTCTCCACGGCCTCCTGCATTTCCTTCGCGATACGGCCGACACAGTCGGACCAGTTGATCTCAATGGGCACCGGCATCACGCCCCAGCCCTGCGGCGAGGTTTCAAAGAAGTATTTGTAGGCCTCCTCCGTCTGCGCGCCGTAGGGATTGGAATACTCGGTGTTGCAGCGCAGCACATCGTAGCCGGCGTTCAGCGCCTTGATCACCGCTTCGGGATGCGCACACTTCTTGCTGACGACCGCGATCTTCTGCACGGGATCCTGCGCGGCATACTTGAGCTTTCCGTTCGCGTCCAGCGGCGCGGCGACCGCGATCCAGTCAGCGCTATTATCCAGCTCCACGATGTCCGCCACGCCGTTGGAGGGCCACCACACGCCGAAGTACATACCACAGCGTCCGCTGCCGATCAGCGACTGGCGGCTGGCCTCGTCGCGGACGGCGAATTCCTTGTCGAGGATGCCCTCGGCGTACCAGCGGCGCAGAACCTCAAGTGCTTCCTTCATCTCCGGCTGCACGGAGCCGTAGGCGGCCTTGCCGTCCACCTCCAACCAGCTGCCGGGGTAAGCGCCGTAAAGAGAGAAGATGGAGTCCAGACCCCAGGAGGAGTTATAGCCCTCGTAGAGCTTGCTTGTTGTGGTCAGGCCGATGGTGTTGTCGCCGCCGAGCTTCATGTCGATGAACTTGCGGGCGGTCTTTTCGATGTCCTCCAGCGTCTTGGGCGCTTCCAGCCCGGCCTTTTCCAGCCAGTCGGAGCGGATCCACAGGACGTTCTCACAGTTGTTCAGTGCCGGGCTGGGGATTCCGAGGAGCTTGCCGTCCACCGTGACCTCCTGCATCAGGCCATCGCCGTAGCTGTCGAGCTGGGCGCGCAGGAAATCGGAAATGCACTCGTCGTACACCTCGGTCAGGTCGGCCAGCAGGTCATTTTCCGCCATCTGCTTGAAGGTGGAACGGTTGACCACCAGCACATCCGGCAGATCCTTGCCCGCGATGCAAAGGGCGACCTTGGAAGCGTAGGTATTGTTGTCCACACTCCAGGAGACCTTCATTTTAATGTTCTGGGTCTTTTGCAGATAACGGGTAAAAACATTGTTTTCATAGTCGTCCCCGCTGGGCAGGCCGCCCGCGCCGAGGACAGTCGTGCCGGTCGTCAATGTGACGGTTTCATCGTAGGGCGAATAGGCGTCATAGACCCCCGCGATCGCAGAATCGGACGGGGCCTCGGACGCTTCGCCGCCCGTGCCGCAGGCTGCCAGCGACAGGAGCAGCGCCAGCACACAGAGCATGGATAACAGTTTACGCATAATGGTTTCCTTTCCAGCATTTTGCCAAATGCTACAACTTTGATGAAATAATCATATCGCATTTCGTGCACTTTTGTTATATCAAATCTTTCCAAATCCATGTTGGATTTTTCAGGTCGCCGAAAAGGTCTCCTGCTCCTTCCGCCGGTAGGCCTGCGGGCAGCAGCCGCAGATGGAAGAAAACTGCCGGTTGAAAGACGAAATCGACTGGTATCCGACTGCCTGCGCGACCTCCGCCACCGGCATCGCCGTGCTTTGCAGGAGCGCGCAGGCGAGGCTCACGCGCGTGTGATGTACATACTGCATGGGCGTTGTGTCCAGCGCCCGATGAAACCATGTGCGCAGCGTGCTTGGGTGGACAAAGAGCAGCTCGCTCAGAGATTCGGCATCCAGCGGCAGCGCATAGTTTTCCGCAATGTAGTTGAGCACCGGCTGAAGGCGCTCCATCAGATACCGGCGCTCACCCGCACCCTCGTCCTTGCGCTCCGCCGTACGCGCATATTTGATCATGATGGCCGCGATCAGGCAGCGCGTGCAGCTCTCGTAGCCCGCAGATTCCGCGTCACACTCCGCGACCACCTGCGCTGCGAGGGATAACAGTGCAGGTTCCGTAAACACACCGCCCACCACGCCACGCGGCATCCCTTCGGGTGAGCGGATGGTCACAAACATCCAGCGGCTGAGCTTAGCGCCGGTGCTGCGTGCCTTGTGAAGCTGCCCCGGAAAGATCAAAGAGGCGCAGGGCGCAGTGTACGGCGTCTGCACGCCGTCGATCCAGAACACACCGCTGCCTTCCAGACAATAGCCCAGCTCCAGCGCGTCGTGGTGGTGCAGGTCGCGGATCGGATGCATGGGCGGGCAGTGATAGCCGTGGTGGACACGCCCGCCGTCCTCGCGGAAGAACCGGTCAAAGGAAACATAGTCAATGGTCAGGCTCTCGCCTGTCGCGCGTTTTTGCATAGTTATCCCTCTTATCTGCGTAGATGTGTGCAAATATACTTGCTATGATAGGAGTATATCAGGCAATCGCCTACTTGTAAAGGAGAGAAAGCATGGAATATTTGAACTTTCAGCAGTTCAAGCCGAAGCTGGACTACCTCGAAACCGCCGCTTCGCTTGCGCTGGAAAACGGAAGCGATGCCGCGGCAGTCAAGACCGTTTATGACGCTCTGACCGCCGCGCTCGAGCAGAGCTCCGCAGCATTTACCGCGCTCTACGAGGGCGCCGCCAACAGCGCAGACGAGCCGGACGACTACGAAGGGATCCTCGCTCTGTGCGGCCCGGCGCATCCCACGCAGCCGGTAGAGCATCTGCGCGACCGCATCAAGGCCGCGCTGCTCGGCCGCTTCGCCGGCTGCGTCCTCGGCGCGCCGGTGGAGATGTGGGACATCTGGAACATGGAGAATATGGCAAAGTCCTGCGGCATGGACTTTCCGCCGCAGGACTACTGGAACGCCGTCGAGCGGCCGTGGGGTCTGGCCTTTGAGCACGACCGCCGGGAGTTCTTCTCCCGCAGCGGCATGGACGGCTGTCCCGTGGACGACGACGTGACCTATGTCATTTTGTCTCTGCTCATCATGGAGCGCTACGGCAAGGATTTCACAACCGCCGACGTAGGTGAATACTGGAAAGAACATCTTCCCATCGCCTGCACCGCCGAGCTCGCCGCGCTCAACAACCTCAAGGCGGGCGTTCCGGCAGAAAAGGCCGCGCTCAAGGACAACCCCTATGCGCAGTGGATCGGTGCGCTCATCCGCGCCGACGGCTTCGGCTACGCCTGCGCAGGCGAACCGCGGAAGGCCGCCGCCCTCGCCTACCGTGACGCCTATCTCACGCACCGCCGCAACGGCATCTACGGCGAGATGCTCTTCGCCGCTGCGATCGCCGCCGCCTTTGCGGTCACGCAGCCGCTGGAAGCGATCCGCATCGGCCTGAACGAGATCCCCACGACCTGCGCGCTCTACCGTGACGTCGTCTGGGCGCTGGAAACCGCCCCCACCCTGCACGATTTCCGGCAGGCAAGGGAGGCCGTGGACAAGCGCTTTGCCGGCATGAGCTGCGTCCACACGAACAACAACGCCTGCATGATCGTCTTTGCACTCGCGCTGGGCGGGGGCGATCTGAGCAGAACCATCACGACCGCCGTCGCCATGGGGCTGGACAACGACTGCACCGCGGCCACCTGCGGCAGCATTGTCGGCGCAATTCTCGGCACCGTCGGCGTGGAAGAAAAATGGTACAAGCCCTTCCACGATCGTGTCCGCACCTATATCCGCGGCGCGGAGGAGCTGTCCATCGACGACGTGGCCGAGCGCTTCGTCCACCTCAACAACACAAAATAAACACAGGAAGGAACATCGAACATGAAAAGAATCTTATCCGCTTTTCTTGCACTCGGAATGGTTTTTGCAATGCTTGCAACCCTCTCTCTCGCTGCGCCCTCCGTCCGTCCTGCCGTGTGGGTCATGGTCAACGGCGGCTATGACTTCTTCGGTGCCGATCTCACGCCCTATCTGGGGCAGGACGATGCCTGGGTTTCCATTCCGCTCGACATTTCCAAGCTCAACGGCAATGCCGAGAACTACTTCAGCATCTCCACGAACGTCAATTCCGGCGGTAATCTCACGGACGACAGCGTCGATCTCTATGCTACATCCTGTGAAAATGCCTCCGGCAGCTTCCTCAGCCCCGACCGTTGGTTCGGCAGCTATAACGGCTACAACGACCGCCAGATCAACCTGAAGGTTCAGGTGCTCGACAACGGCCAGTGGCGCACGCTTAACGAGGACACAGCCTATAGCCGCGACTTTTCCACCGTTCTCGGCCAGTATCAGGGCGGCGGCTGGTACAACGCCGCGCGAAACATCACCCTTTCCGAGGATCTGAGCGGCTATACCCGCGCTCGTTTCCTCATCAATCTGCACGTCGGCAAGGACATCACGCCGCTGGCAGACGATTTGATGTACAATGCCCGCGTCCACTTCTGGCACACGGTTGATGCCGCCGCTGAAGAAGGCGGCACGATCTCCGGTGTTCCCGCCGGCGTCGTGGAAGAAGGTACGCAGGTTACGCTGAACGCACATCCGAATGAGGGCTACCGCTTCACCGGCTGGTACAACGGCGAGACGAAGCTCACGGAAAACACAGCCTACACCTTCGCCGTGCAGCGCTCCGTCAGCCTCACCGCGCACTTTGCCGTGCAGGAGGCACCGATGCCCGAAGCGCTGCTGGACTATACAAAGTACAATGTACAGGCATACACCGCGCCGCTGAACAAGGGCTCGGTCGTCTATCAGGAAAGCGCTCTCGTCGTGAAGAATCCCGACGGCAGCTATCCGGACATTTCCCTGCTGTATCCCATCACCGAGATCGTCTCCGTGCGCTCGTCCGCACTGGACATCGAATATGTCGCGGGCAGGGACTACGAGCTTGCAGACGGCAAGCTGCGAATTCTGCCCGGCAGTGCAATCCCCGGCCTTGCCTATGATGATCTGTATCTCGACAGTCCTGTCATCGGCAGCTCCTATGCCTCCGCCGACGGCGGCTGGATCTACTCACGCGAGGGCCGCACCTTCCACCGGCTGCAAATTGCCGTGACCTACCGCCACGCCGCAGAAACCTACGAGGGCTTTGTCCAGCCCTTTAAGGGGGCGTTGCTTCCCAAAACCATGGCCAAGCTCGCCGTGCGGGAACCGCTGAGGATTGCCTTCCTCGGTGACTCCATCACCTACGGTCTGAATGTTTCCGGTCCCGTCAACACTGCACCCTTTATGCCTTCGTGGGCTTCGATGACCGTCGAGGCGCTGAATACCGTC
>CAKUMR010000061.1 GCA_934667865.1 uncultured Oscillospiraceae bacterium
CATGGTGATGGCCTTGGTCGGGCAGACGCCGACGCAGACGCCGCAGCCCATGCAGTCCAGCGGGGAAACGGCCATGGCGTACTGATAGACGCCCTTGCCCTTGCCGGCCTTGACGGGACGGATCTTTGCGCTCTCGGGAGCGGCAGCAGCCTCAGCCTCGGTGAGCATGAAGGGACGGATGGTGGCATGCGGGCAGACAAAGGCGCAGTTGTTGCACTGGATGCACTTGTCGGCATCCCACTCGGGAACCGTCACGGCGACGCCGCGCTTCTCGTAGGCGGAAGCGCCCAGCTCGAACTGGCCGTCCACATGATCGACGAAGGTGGAGACAGGCAGGCTGTCGCCGTCCATCTTGTCGATGGGGAACAGAATGTCCTTGACCATCTTGACAAGCTCCGGCTTGCCCTCGAGCTTGTGCTCGACGACCTCGTCCTCGGCGGTAGCCCAGGAGGCGGGCACGTCGATCTTGACATAGGCCGTTGCACCGGCGTCAATGGCGTTCCAGTTCTTCTCAACGACGTCCATGCCCTTCTTGGCATAGGAGTGCTCGGCAGCGTCCTTCATGTACTTGATGGCTTCTTCCTCGGGCATGACCTTCGCCAGAGAGAAGAATGCGGACTGAAGGATGGTATTCGTGCGCTTGCCCATGCCGACCTTGATGGCAAGGTCAATAGCGTTGATGGTGTAGAGCTGAATGTTATTCTTGGCGATGTAGCGCTTCGCGTCGGCATGCAGATGATGCTCCAGCTCGGCCAGATCCCACTGGCAGTTGATCAGGAACACGCCGCCGGGCTTGACGTCGTTGACGATCTTGAAGCCCTTGGTGATGTAGGACGGGTTGTGGCAGGCGACGAAGTCGGCCTTGTTGATGTAGTACGGGCTCTTGATGGGCTTGTCGCCGAAGCGCAGGTGGCTGATGGTCACGCCGCCGGTCTTCTTGGAGTCGTACTGGAAATATGCCTGAACATATTTATCGGTGTGGTCGCCGATGATCTTGATGGAGTTCTTGTTTGCGCCGACGGTGCCGTCGCCGCCCAGACCCCAGAACTTGCACTCGATGGTGCCTTCTGCCGCGGTGTTGGGCGAGGGCTTCTCCTCGAGGGACAGGTGAGTCACATCGTCATGGATGCCGAGGGTGAACTGACGCTTCGGCTCGTCCTTTGCCAGCTCTTCGTAGACGGCAAAGACGGATGCGGGAGGCGTGTCCTTGGAGCCCAGACCGTAGCGTCCGCCGATGACGGGGATCATGCGGCCGGCGTTTGCCAGAGCGGTGACAACGTCCAGATACAGCGGCTCGCCCAGAGCGCCGGGCTCCTTGGTGCGGTCGAGAACGGCGATCTTCTTGCAGGTAGCGGGGATGGCTTCGAGCAGACGGTCGGCCTTGAACGGACGGTACAGGCGGACCTTGATCAGGCCGACCTTTTCGCCGTGGGCGTTCATGTAGTCGATGACTTCCTCGGCCACGTCGCAGATGGAGCCCATTGCGATGATGACGCGGTCGGCATCGGGTGCGCCGTAGTAGTTGAAGAGCTTGTAATCGGTGCCGAGCTTGGCATTGATCTTGCCCATGTACTCCTCGACGATCTCAGGCAGAGCGTCGTAGTACTTGTTGCAGGCCTCACGATGCTGGAAGAAGGTGTCGCCGTTTTCGTGGGAGCCGCGCATTGCGGGGCGCTCAGGATTCAGGCAGTGCTTGCGGAACGCATCGACGGCGTCCATGTCGCACATTTCCTTCAGATCATCGTAATCCCAGACAGCGACCTTCTGGATCTCGTGGGAGGTACGGAAGCCGTCGAAGAAGTTGATGAAGGGGACGCGGCCCTTGATCGCAGCCAGATGCGCCACGGGGGACAGGTCCATGACTTCCTGCACGTTGCCTTCGGCCAGCATGGCAAAGCCGGTCTGGCGGCAGGCGTAGACGTCGGAGTGGTCGCCGAAAATGTTCAGCGCGTGCGTCGCGACGGTACGGGCAGAAACGTGGAAGACGGCGGGGAGCAGTTCGCCCGCGATCTTGTACATATTCGGGATCATCAGAAGAAGACCCTGAGAAGCAGTGTAGGTGGTGGTCAGAGCGCCGGCGGCCAGAGAGCCGTGGACGGTGCCTGCCGCGCCTGCCTCGGACTGCATCTCAACAACCTTGACGCGGTTGCCGAAGATGTTCAGCCGGCCCTGTGCGGACCACTGGTCGACGTTGTCAGCCATCGGGCTGGACGGAGTGATGGGGTAGATACCCGCAACTTCCGTGAAGGCGTAGCTGACATGAGCGGCAGCGGTATTGCCGTCCATTGTTTTGAGTTTTCTTGTCAAAATGAATACCTCCTGAAAGTATTTATTTTCATACAGCTCCATTCTAACACCTTTTCTCCAATTTGTAAATCAGAAAAACGCACCGCCCGGCAGAAATTGTGGAAAACGGGGAAAACCTGCCGTGTTGCGGCGCATTTTGGACGGCAAAACCAAATATACGCGGGGTATCTGCGTATTTGCATCCGGAAACAGGGGATTTTTCGGCAAAAACAGAGAAAAGGATTTGTAATTTTGCATCCGATGCGGTATGATGATAAAAGAAAAACACAGAAAAGGAAAGTGGGGGATTGCAGTGATCAGTCGCGTGGACTCGCTGGGCCTGAGCGGAATCAGCGGCTATCCCGTTTCCGTGGAGTGCTTTATCACCAACGGCCTGCCGGCCTTTGAGATCGTCGGCCTGCCGGATGCGGCGGTCAAGGAGGCGCGCGAGCGCGTCCGCGCCGCGATCAAGAACAGCGGCTTCAAGTTCCCGGTCAGCCGCATCACGCTGAATCTTGCGCCTGCCGACACCCGCAAGAGCGGCACGCTCTATGATCTGCCGATTTTGCTGGGAATTCTGGCGGCGACGGAGCTGTGCCGGCTTCCGAAGGAGCCGAGCGCCTTTCTGGGCGAACTGAGCCTGGAGGGCAAGCTCCGGCCGGTCAACGGCGTGCTGCCCATGGCCATCGCCGCAAAGCAGGCCGGCTTTACCGCGCTCTATGTTCCTGCGGAGAACGCAAGAGAGGCGACGCTGGCCGGCGGCCTGCGCGTTATCCCGGTGACGGACGTGCGGCAGCTTGCGGCGCATCTGAACGGCGGCGAGCCGATTGACCCGGAGCCCGCGTGGGAGCCGGAGGAGGACAAGGCGGAGCTGCCGGATTTCCGGGACGTCAAGGGACAGGAAAACGTCAAGCGGGCGCTGGAGATCGCCGCGGCTGGCGCGCACAATGTGCTTCTGGTGGGGCCTCCCGGCTCCGGCAAGAGTATGCTGACGCGCCGGCTGCCGTCCATTCTGCCGGATATGACCCGCGAGGAGGCGCTGGAGGTCACGCAGATCCACTCGGTCATGGGCCTTTTGTCCAAGCGGGAGCCGCTGGTACGCAGGCGGCCTTTCCGCAGCCCGCACCACACGATCTCCGCCGCCGGACTGACGGGTGGCGGCACCATACCGCGGCCGGGTGAAATTTCGCTCGCACACAAGGGCGTGCTGTTTCTCGACGAACTGCCGGAGTTCCGCAAGGAAACGCTGGAGGTCATGCGCCAGCCGCTTGAGGACGGCGTGGTGACCATCTCCCGCGCATCGGGCGCGGCGAGCTTTCCCTGCCGGTTCCAGCTTGTGTGCGCAATGAATCCCTGCCGCTGCGGCTGGTACGGCGATCCCTCCGGGCGCTGCACCTGCACGCCGGCCTCCGTCCACAGCTATCTCTCGCGCATCTCCGGGCCGCTTCTTGACCGCATCGACATTATCGTCGAGGTCCCGGCGCTCAATTTCGACGATCTGCGCAGCCACGCGGAGCCGGAGCCGTCCTGTGCGGTCAAGGCGAGGGTCGAGGCGGCAAGAGGCCGCCAGCGCGAGCGCTTTGCCGGGACGTCCTGCCTCTGCAACGCGAATATGCAGCCGGCCGAGCTGCGCGAATTCTGCGAGCTGGACGAATCCTGCGCGGAGCTGATGCGGCAGGCCTTCGATGCGCTCGGCCTGACGGCCCGCAGCTATGACCGCATCCGCAAGGTTGCACGCACCATTGCCGACCTCGACGGCAGCGAGAAAATTCAGCCCCAGCATATTGCCGAGGCCATCCAATACAGAACCTATCAATTTACACAGAACTGAGGAAAATCCAAAATGAATGAAATGTTTTTGCTGAAGCTGGGCGAGATCGTCCTCAAGGGCGGCAACCGCTTCCAGTTTGAAAACCGTCTGAAAACGAACATCCGCCGCCGGATGCGCCCTTACGGCGAATTCCGCGTGTACATCGTGCAGTCCACGGTCTACATTGAGCCGGAGGAGGAAGCCTGCGATCTGGAGGGCGCATGGGAGGCCTGCCACTACATTTTCGGTGTTGTGAGCCTGTGCCGCTGCCGCCCCTGCGAAAAGGATCTGGATGATATTTTCCGCGCCGCAATGGAATATCTGGGTGACGATCTGCGCTGCGCTGCGACCTTCAAGGTCGAATCCAAGCGCTCGGACAAGCGCTTCCCCTTGACCTCCATCGCCATTTCCCAGGAAATCGGCGGACGCATTGCGGAGGCCGTGCCCACGCTGGCGGTGGATGTGCGGCATCCGGAATACACGGTTTACGTTGAGGTGCGCGACCATGCGGCCTATGTCCACGGCCCGGCGGAGCCGGGCGCGGGTGGCCTGCCCACGGGTGTCGGAGGCCGGGCGATGGTGCTGCTCTCCGGCGGCATCGACTCTCCTGTCGCCGGCTACATGATCGCCAAGCGCGGCGTGGAGCTGGAATGTGTTCACTTCTTCTCCTATCCCTACACCAGCGAGCTTGCCAAGGATAAGGTGCTCGAGCTTGCCCGCCTGATGACCCGCTATTGCGGCCGGATGACCGTGAATGTCGTCGGATTTACGGAGATTCAGGAGGCCATCCGCGACAACTGCCCGGAGGAGTTCTTCACACTGATCATGCGCCGGTTCATGATGATGATCTCCGAGCGCATCGCGCGCGACCACGGCTGCGGCTGCCTCGTCACCGGCGAAAATCTGGGGCAGGTCGCCTCGCAGACCATGGAGGCCATGGCGGTGACGGGCGCGTGCGTGGAGCTGCCCATTTTCCAGCCGCTTATCGGCATGGACAAGGAAGAAATCGTCACCATTGCGAGAAAAATCGGCACGATGGAAACCTCCATCCTGCCGTATGAGGACTGCTGCACGGTCTTTACCCCGCGCCATCCCAAGACGAAGCCCACCAAGGCGCAGGTCGACCATGCGTGCGCCATGCTGGACTTTGACGGCCTGATCGCCCGCGCGCTGGAAAACACGGAAATGGTCAAGGTGCGCTATGAATGAGGCGGCGCGCGCGATCGCCCTTCTGAAAGAACAAAATCTGACGCTCGCCACGGCGGAGAGCTGCACGGGTGGTCTGCTCGGCAAGCTCCTGACGGATGTCGCGGGCAGCTCGGCGGTCTATCTGGGCGGCGTGATCTCCTACGCCTATGCGGTCAAGGAAGTACTTTTGGGCGTGGACGCGGCGCTGCTGGCGGAAAAGGGCGCGGTGTGCGCCGAGGTCGCGCGGCAGATGGCCTGCGGCGTCCGCGAGCGGCTGCACGCAGATGTTTCCCTTGCGACGACCGGCAACGCCGGTCCCGGCACGGACGAAAAAAATCACAAGGTCGGAGAGATCTTTGTCGCCTGCGCGACCGCGGCGGGCTGCACCGTCCGGCGGCTGGAGCTCTCCGGGGATCGAAAAGAAAACCGGCAGGCGGCCTGCGCCGCAGCGCTGGCGCTGCTGGAGGAACGGATGGAGGAAGGAAAATGAAGAAACGACTTGCACTTTGTCTGGCGGCGGCGCTGCTTTTCCTGTGCGCCTGTGCAGAAACCGAACTGCCCGCGCCCTCGGAGCCGGAGAAAATGGAGCCGTCCTCCGAATCCGTGCAGCCTGCGGAGCTGCCGGAGGACTGCAAGATCTATTCTGACCTTGCCGCGGAGGAGATCGTCTACGCCTTCGACAGCGGCCGCGGCGGCGAGGGCTCCTATCGGAGCGGGATGCCGGAGTCGCTGTACGCGGTACGCGGCGGGGAGCTGGTGGAGATCAACGTGTCCGGCATGACGAGCGACGCGCTTTCCGTTGCGGAGGCGTTCGGAGAAAATGCGCGGCAGATCTCCGGCGAGGGCGCGACCTGCCTGAGCTGGGACGGGGAGCGCTATATCTGCTTCACCGTCCGCGCGGAGGATACGGAGCTCCCGGCGCTGACGGCGCCGACCGGCGGAATTCTGGCGCTGGAGGTACACGGCGACTGCCGGATGGACCCGGGCGACGCGGAATGGGCGGCGCTCAGCGGCTTTGACTGCGTGATCCTGAGCGGCGACGGCACGCTGACGCTGAACGGCGGGCTGGAAACGGGCGGCACGGCGCTTCCGGCGCTCATTTTGAACGGCGCGGCGCTGGCGGCGGACAATACGGACACTGCCACGACGGGCGACGGCCTGGCCTTCCTGCAATTCTCCGGCGGACTGCGCACGGAGCTTTTGCGCGTGCAGGGCGATTTGTGCGTGACCGGCGGCGAGCTGAGCGCGGGGCAGATTTTTGAAAGTACGGTAAAAAATGCGGTGTTCCGCGGCGGTACGGCGCTGATCGGCGCGTGCGATGCAAGCGCCGTGGAAACGCTGATCCTCTCCGGCGGGACGGCGGCCTTTTTTGAGCCGCTGCCGGCGGGATGCGCCGTCCGGGCGGGCGCGGGTCTTTTGTGTGCGCCGGGGCTTTCAGGTGTTTCCGGCAGCGACGGTTGCACGGTGCTTGATGCGGACGCGGATGGCACGATCTTCTACGGCCATCTTGAACTGAATGAGGAACAGCTTGCCGCGCAGGACGCAGCGGGCATCACGCAAACGCGCTTCCTGCCGGTGCAGGCGGCGCAGCCTGCCGGTGCGCAGGACGATGATCTGCCGCCGTTCCCCGGCGACGACGACGCCC
>CAKUMR010000062.1 GCA_934667865.1 uncultured Oscillospiraceae bacterium
GAACTCGCAGAGATCCTCGTTATCATAGCGGAGATTGTCCGTGCCGATGCCGATCAGGGCAATGTCCATCTTTTCCAGCATCCGGAAATGGTTCTGCATGAAGCGCTCTTCCATCATGAGGGAATGGAGCAATTTTGAATTGACACTTAACGGCGCGTGCATCAGGTGCGCCGTGCCGCCCAGCCGCCGCGCAAATTCCAGAACGATATACGATCCCTGCGCATAGGGCTGATTCATAATGGAGTTACCCTGAATCTGTACCACATCCGCGGCGACACTCGGCTTCGTGCGGATATAATCCAGAATTTTGAACACCGCGCTGCCCATGCCGACGCCGATCAGATCCTGATCCTTCAGGATGGAGGTCAGATAGTTCGACGCCGCCATAGCCGCGTCCGCGATCACCGCCGGATAATAGCCCTCGTTGCTTTTCACGACGATCGCGCAGTGCAGCCCGTATTTCTGCGCAAGCTGCTGTCCCATATTCAGCAGCTCATAAGAGGTATCGTTGATGTGGATCTCGACCACGCCGCTGTCCACCGCCTTTTTCAGCAGGCGGGAAACGGTGGGACGCGAGAGCTTCAGTTCCTGCGCGATCTCCACCTGTGAGCAGTTGTCCACATAGAATTTCTTTGCAACCTGTACAACAATATCGATCTGCGATTCGTAGGACATGATAGCACCGCCTTTCTGCTTTCTCATTATATCCGATAGAGGAAATTTTGTAAAGACCATTTTTTCAGAAAGACATCTAAAATATTTACAAAATTTCATATATTCGAATTATTGTAAACATTCAACAAATTGCAGCCGGATATTTTGTCTGATCTGCCGATTGCAATTGAAATAAATTTCATGTATAGTCAATATTGTAAAAAACAAGCATGCAATCAGGAAGGAGCAGGGAATGATGAAAGCAATCGTAAAGACTTCGTATCTCCCGGAGGGGATCCACTTACTGGAACGTCCCGTCCCGACCATCGGTGAGGGCGACGTGCTCGTCCGCGTTAAGGCGGCCGGCCTGTGCGGCTCCGATATTCATGTATATAAATCGAAGGAACCGCTGGAGTTCGGGCGGCTGAACGTCATTATCGGGCACGAGTTCGCCGGTGAAGTTGTCGAAGTCGGCAGTCGTGTCCGCCACTGGAAGGTCGGCGACCGCGTCGCCTCGGACAATACCGGCGCAGTGTGTGGCACCTGCCTTTCCTGTATGAAGGGCGAGCCCATCCACTGCGAGCACCGCTTGGGCCTCGGCTCCGATCTGGACGGCGGCTTTGCAGAATATGTGAGGATCGGTGCGGAGGTGCTGGACGTTTTCCCGAGCTGCCTGATCCATATTCCGGACGGCCTGTCCTATGAGGAAGCCGCCATTCTCGACCCCGTCAGCAACGGCTACACCGCCGTCGTGCAGCACGGAGGCATCGTCGCTGGCGACAGCGTCGCCGTCGTCGGCGTCGGCCCGTTGGGTCTGGCCTGCATCAACGCCGCCAAGGCGGCGGGCGCGCTTCATATTTTCGCGATCGTCCGCAAGTCGACCAGCCAGACGCATCGGGAAGCCGCCCGAAAGCTGGGCGCGACGCACATTCTCGAGCAGGGGACCGACGACATTCCCGCGATCATCCGCTCTTTGACCCACGGCGAGGGCGTGGCCACCAGCTTTGAGTGCGCCGGGCCGACGAGCCTGATCGAGTTCTGCCTCCCCTTCACCCGCAACGGCGGGCGCATCGTGCGGGTCGGTCTGGACTTTGGCGGCGCACCGCTGGCTCTGAACGCGGTCAACCAGATGACCTTCCGCAACATCTCGCTGATCGGCCACAATGGCTACAACCCGCAGGCGTGGCGCTACTGTGCCGACCTGCTCGCCGCAGGGATCCTGAACTGCAAGGACACGATCACCCACGTCCTGCCGCTGGAGGAATACGACCGCGGCGTGGAGCTGATGCTCAGGCGCGAGGCGATCAAGGTCGTCTTTCACCCCTGAACCCATGTAATTCCGCGGCGCGCCCATCCGGGCGCTGACCGCATACAAAAGAAAAGGAGAATGAATTTATGGCAAGAAAGTACATGTCCGATTCCGAAGCAAAGAAGGCCATCGTGGAGTATGGCCGGAGAATTTACGAGCGCGGCATGGTCGCCTCCAACGACGGCAACATCACCATCAAAGTGGGAGATAACGAGATCTGGGCCACGCCCACCGGCGTTTCCAAGGGCTACATGACCGAAGATATGCTGATCAAGATGGATCTGGACGGAAACGTCCTGACCAAGAACGAGCGCCGTCCCTCCTCCGAGATCAAAATGCACCTGCGCGTCTACAAGGAAGACCCGGACGTCAAGGCCGTCTGCCACGCCCATCCCATCGCGGCAACCGCGTTTGCCATCCTCGGCGAGACCTTCACGCCCGACATTCTGGCAGAGCCGGTGTTCATTGTCGGTGAAATTCCCGCAGCACCCTACGCAGCCCCCGGCACCTACGAGGTGCCCGAATCCATCGCGAAGTTCGTCTATGACCACAATGTCGCGCTGATCGGCAACCACGGCGCGCTGGCCTGGGGCACGGACATTGAGGAAGCCTTCTTCCGTCTGGACTCTCTGGAGCACTTCTGCAAGATCAATCTCATCAGCAAATACATTATTAAAAAATATAAGGCGATCCCGCAGGATCAGATCGAAGAAATCCTGAAAGCAAGCCGCGAATTCAAGGAATCCAAGCGCGGGCAGTGAGGTAATTGTTTATGCGATACAAAGAAATGGGCAAGAGCGGCATTGTGTTTCCCAAGCTGACCGTCGGCACATGGGCCATCGGCGGCGCAAACTGGGGCGATGTCAACAAGGCCGACTCCATCAAGGCCATCCACGCCATGATCGACAACGGCGCCAACTCCATCGACACCGCCCCCGCCTACAACGCCGGTGAATCCGAGCGCATCGTCGGCGAGGCGCTTCAGGGCATCCGCGACAAGGTCATTCTGACGACCAAGTGCGGCGTTTACAATCCCCCCGCGGGCGGCTTCGTCAAGGACGCCCGTCCGGAAACCATCCGCCGCCAGCTGGAGGACTCCCTGCGCTTTCTGCGCACGGACTATATTGATATGTATATCATCCACTGGCCGGACACCGAAACCTGCGCTCCCATCGCTGACACCATGGGCGAACTGATGAAAATGAAGGCCGAAGGCAAGATCCGCGCGATCGGCGTTTCCAACTTCTCCATTGCGGAAACCGAGGAGGCGATGCAGTACGGCCAGATCGACGCCGTGCAGCTCCCCTACTCCATGGTCAACCGCACTTTTGAGGATGTGTTCCGCTGGTCGGAGCCGCACGACATCGGCGTAATGACCTACGGCTCACTCGGCTCCGGTATTCTGACCGGTGCCATCCGCGAAATGCCGAAGTTCGCGCCGGACGATATGCGGCTGGTCTTTTACGATTTCTACCGCGAGCCGAAGTTCTCCCAGTGCATGGAGCTGCTCAAGGCAATGGACGTGCTGGCGGAGAAATACGGCAAGCCCCTGCCGCAGATCGCGATCAACTGGAATATCCAGAAGAGCTATGTCACCACCTCCCTTGTCGGCGTGCGCAACGAGCACGAGGCGAACGAAAACTGCGCCGGTCTGAACTGGGAGCTGACCGCAGAGGATATGGCCTATCTGGACGACGCCATTGCAAAATACCTGAAATAGGAGGAACCCGGCTTGAAAAAGACAAAGATCCTTGTTCTTGCAGAATTCTTTGACAAGAACGATTTCCTGACCGACCCTGAATACCACGAGATGATCTCCTCCTTCGGCGACGACGTGGAATTCGACTTCGCGCAGGATCTCAACCCGAAGAAGTTTGACGACATCTCCAATTACGTTCTCTATATGGAAACCAACGGCCCGGAGTGGATCACCCCCTCCCCGGAGGTTCTGGAAAAGGTCGCGGACGCGGATGTGCTGCTGGTCGGTATGTCCGGCGTGTCCAGCAAGATCATCGACGCCGGCAAGAATCTGAAATTCATCGGCGCCATGCGCTCCGGCTTTGAAAACGTCAACAAGGCCTATGCCGAAAGCAAGGGCATCACCGTGCGCAACTGCCCCGGCCGTCTGGCAAATCCCGTTGCGGACATGACGCTGGCAATGATGATCAGCGAAACGCGCGGCATCCTCCGCGGCAATCTGGTCACGAACCACGGCCAGTGGCACAAGATGGACATCTACAACGACACGACGAACCGCCCGATGTCCAGCCTGAAGGTCGGTCTGGTGGGCTACGGCATGATCGGGCGCAAGCTCGCCGCCCGTCTGCACGCCTGCGAGTCCGAGGTGTTTGCCTACGATCCCTACACGCCGCAGAGCGTTTTCGACGGCGACGGCGTGAAGAAGTTTGAAACCATGGAAGAAATGATCCCCAAGTGCGACATCATCTGCATGATGGCCCGCCTGACCGACGACACCCGCGGGATGTTCGGCAAAAAGCAGTTTGACCTGATGAAGCCGACGGCGATCTTCTGCAACACCGCCCGCGCCGGTCTGGTCGACGAAGCGGCGCTGGTCGAGGCGCTGGAAGCGAAGAAGATCCGCGGGGCCTGCCTCGACACCTATTCGCAGGAGCCGCTGCCGGAGGATCACCCCTTGCTGAAGATGAACAACGTCACCCTGATGCCGCACCGCGCGGGCGTGACGCCGGGCATGGGCCAGCAGTCGATGAAAATGATGTTCAAGACGCTCCGCAGATTCCTCGACGGGGAGCAGGTCTGACCATCCGGAGGACGAGCTATGCAGCGTGAAGCGATTCTGGTCATTGACGTCGGCACCTCCAAGGTACACGCCAATGTGATCGCCCTGTCGGACGGCAGCCTGCTGGCAGAGGCGGCGCACGCCATGACATGGCTGCATCCGCAGCCGGGCTGGACGGAGATCGAGCCGGAGGATCTGTGGCAGGCCGTGACCTCCGCCGTTGCGGAAGCGATCTCCAAGCTGGCACCCAGTGTTCGGCTGATCGCCGTGAGCAATTCCTTTCAGGGTGACGGCTTCCTGCTGGCCGGGCGTGACGGCGAGCCGCTTTACAACATCATCGTGGCCATGGACAGCCGCGGCGTCCCCTATGTGAAGGACTTTGCCGAGCAGTTCGGCGCAGAGCGCTTCGAAGAGATTCTCGGCACCGCGCTCGGCCCGTGGGAACCGATGAAATACTACTGGTTCCACCGCAACCGGCCGGAGCTGCTGGCACAGACCGCGCACGTAGTCAGCGTGCAGGAATATGTGCTCTCCCGGCTGGGGCTTGGTTACTGTCAGGACTACACGCTGGCCAGCCGCAAGGTCATGCGCGACTACCGGAAAAACGAGTGGTCCGAAGAGCTGTGCCGCTTCGTCGGCCTGTCGCCGGAGCAGTTTGACTCGCCGATCATGGAATCCGGCGCAGTCTGCGGTAGCATCCGCAGGATCGGCGATACCGATCTCGGCGCAGAGCTCCCGGTGATCGTCGGCGCGCACGACTGCGAAATGGGAATGTTCGGCGTCGGCGTGCTGCCGGATTCCAGAAAAGTGCTTGCAAACGTCGCCGGCACGACGGACCATCTCGGTCTGATCACGACCGCACCCTTCGACATTCACGGCCTGCCCTGCTGTATCTACCGCGGGCCGATGGAAGGAAGCTATGTCGCGCTCGGCGCGAATTCTGTCGGAAGCTGCACGACGTGGGCCGTGAAAAACCTCTTCCCGGAGCGGACAGACTATGGCAAAGCCATCGCCGGTCTGTTCTCCGAGATGCGCTTCGACGGCACGAGCCGCGTCACCTGCACGGGGAGCATTCCCTCGGCGGCCGGCGTATTCCGCGGGATCGACCTGCAAACGACGCGGGAGGATCTCTTCCGCGCGCTGATCGAGGGGCTCACCTATCCCCTGCAGGATGTCTGTCGCGCGATGGAAGCCATCGCGGGCGGAAAATTCGGCGTCATCCGCGCCGGAAACGGCGGCGCCAAATCCAGAAGCTGGCTTCAGCTCAAGGCCGACCTCTTTGACACACCGGTAGAGCGGGTCAGAAACAATGAGATCTCCTCCGTCGGCGCCGCAGCGCTGGCCGCGGTCACGCTCGGGCGCTACGGCTCTCTGGCCGAGGCGCAGGAGCGGATGATCTCCGTGCTGGACCGGGTCGAGCCGGTCGCCGAAAACGTGCGCCGCTATGCCGAGCGGGTCGCCGAGTGGAAACAACTGTAATTCATCCGCGGAAGCGGTAAATTAACAACAAAGGAGAAAGACATGAAAAAGATTCTTGCGCTGATTCTCGCACTGACTCTGGTGTTCGCACTGGCCGCCTGCGCCGGTGACGACACGCCCAGTACCTCCGATGAACCCAAAAGCTCTGACAATGTTGACTCCAAGGACAAGATCCTGATCGGCTGGTCGGGAATGTTCCTCGACGAGCAGCAGACCCGCCTGATGTCCGGCGGTCAGGGCTTTGTCGACGCAAACTCCGACAAGTACGATCTGTACTATGTTTCCGCGGACAACAGCACCGAAAAGCAGCTCAGCGACGTGGAAAACCTGATCGCCATGGGCTGCAAGGCCATCATCATCGACGAGATCGACCCCATCTGCTCCTCCGCCTGCGTCACGCTCTGCCACGAAAAGGGCGTGCTGGCCTGCGCCGCCTCCCCCAACCTGACCGAAGCCCCCGACTTTGAATTCGTCATCGACGCGGAACTGCTCGGCGAAGCGCAGGGTCAGGCCGTGGAGGCATGGTGGGAACGCAACTCCGGCGTGAAGCTCAAGGCCGGCTACATCCTCGGCACGACCTCCCAGCAGCAGACCTGGGACACGAAGGAAGGCGGCTACAAGGCCTGCTTCCAGGCCCGCATTGACGCAGGTGATCTGGAGATCCTCGCAGAGGACACCGCAGACTGGATGTCCGCAGACGCCGTC
>CAKUMR010000063.1 GCA_934667865.1 uncultured Oscillospiraceae bacterium
TCTGGAATCCACGTCCTATGTCGTTTCCAGCCTGATCACCTATCTGAAAAACGCACTCGCGCCGCGCATCGCGCGCCACGGTGTGCTGGTCGAGGTCTACGGCGAGGGCCTGCTGCTGATGGGCGAGAGCGGCATCGGCAAGAGCGAGGCCGCGGCGGAGCTTCTCAAGCGCGGCCACCGGCTGATCGCGGACGACGCCGTGGAGATCCGCAAGATCGCGGACAACTCCCTGATCGGCACCGCGCCGGAGCTGATCCGCAACTATATTGAAATCCGCGGCATCGGCGTGATCAACGTTGCGAAGCTGTTCGGTATGGCCTCCATCAAGAACGAAACGGCGATCAATCTGGTCATCAATATCGTCCCGTGGAGCCCGGAGCAGATTTATGACCGCCTTGGTCTGGAGGATCAGTACATGGATCTTCTGGGCGTCAAGGTCCCGGCGATCACCATTCCCATCAAGCCGGGCAGAAATCTGGCGATCATTCTGGAGATCGCCGCGATGAACAACCGCCAGAAGAAAATGGGCTACAACGCGGCGGCGGAATTCACCGAGCAGATCAACCGGCATTTTGATCAGAATGTTGGCCAGAGCTTCTGAAAAATTTTTCCCGCGGCAGAATCGGTTTCGGTTCTGCCGCGGCTTTTCTGTTGGAAAAAGCGTTGCCAGAAGGGGGCGATTGTGGTATACTAAATAGGATTATTGTGGAGATGTTTGCCCTGCTGAATTTGGGAGGTTTTTATGAGCTTGAGCCTGTATGATCTGCTTTCCGAAAAGCTGCCGTATCTGGCGCTGAAGCGGGAGGAGCCGCTGTCGCAGCACACCTCTTTCCGTATCGGCGGCCCCGCGGAGGTGATGGCTTTCCCGCGGACACAGGAGGAATTGACGGCGCTTCTGCGTGCGGCGCGGGAGCTGGACGTCCGCCCGCGGCTGCTGGGCGCGGGTACCAATGTTCTGGCACCGGACGAGGGGCTGCGGGGGCTGGTGATCGTCACGCGCGACTGCCTTGTCGGGCTGGAACGGCGCGGCGAAAGGCAGATCGCGGCGATGTCCGGCGTGAGCATGGCGAAGCTGGCATTCTTTGCGATGGAGGCCGGGCTGACGGGGCTGGAATTCGCCCACGGCATCCCCGGCACGGTCGGCGGCGGCGTGTATATGAACGCCGGGGCCTATGGCGGAGAGATCCGGCAGGTCGCGGCGGAAACGAAATTCCTGACGCCGGAGGGCGAAGTCGAAACGCTTTCCGGGGAGGCGCAGGGCTTTGCCTACCGCACGAGCGCTTTCCAGAAGCGGGAGGGCGTGCTGTTACAGACGCTCTTCACCCTTACGCCCGGCGATGCGCAGGCCATCCGCGCGCGGATGCAGGAGCTGTCGGAGAAGCGCCGCGCCTCGCAGCCGCTGGAGCTTCCCTCGGCGGGCAGCGCGTTCAAGCGCCCCGTGGGAGGATATGCTGCGGCGTTAATTGAGCAGGCGGGGCTGAAGGGCTTTCAGACGGGCGGCGCGGCCGTTTCGGAGAAGCACGCGGGCTTTATCGTCAATCGCGGCGGTGCGACCGCTGCGGACGTTCTGCGCCTGATCGAGATCATTCAAAAACGGGTGCTGGAAACCTCCGGCATCCTGCTCGAACCGGAGATCCGTCTCTGGGGGAGATAAATCGGAAAGGAAAGAGAGTTATGTCGTTTTCCGCAAGCGTCAAAACGGAGCTGTGCCGCGACGAGATCCGCCGGGGCTGCTGCGCGCTGGCAGAGCTGCACGGCGCGCTGCTGTACGCCAACACCTTCTCGGCTGACTGCATCCGCATCGTCACGGAGAGCCGCGATTTCGGCGAACGGCTGGTGCGCCTGCTGCGCAAGGCGCTTTCTCTGCGCTTTGACGTGCTGCCGGATGTGCAGACGGGGGGCAAGCTGATCTACCTGCTGACCGACCCGGAGAAAATTCATCAGGTGTTCGAGCAGTGCGGCTTTTCGGCGCAGACGAGCGTGTCGCTGCACGTCAATCTGGCGCTGCTGGAAAATGACTGCTGCAAGCGCGCCTTCCTGCGCGGGGCGTTTCTGGCGGGCGGCTCGGTGACGGACCCGGAAAAGCGCTATCATCTGGAGCTGTCCACGACGCATCTGAAGGTCATCCGCGAAACGGACACCCTGATGCAGGAGATGGGGCTGGCGCCCAAGCAGACCGAGCGCAAGGGGAGCGGCGTGCTTTATTATAAACAGAGCGATTCCATCGAGGACTTTCTGACTTGCATCGGCGCGCCGGTCAGCGCGATGGCGGTGATGCAGGCGAAGATCGAAAAGGACTGGCGCAACGAGGCCAACCGCAAGACGAACTGCGACACGGCCAATGTCACCAAGGCGGTGGACGCCGCGCAGCAGCAGCTTGCCGCCCTGCGCAGGCTGGAAGAACGCGGGGTACTGGACACGCTTTCCGAAAAGCTGCGGGAAACGGCGCTTTTGCGTCAGGCGCATCCGGAGGCGACGCTCAGCGAGCTGGCGGAGCTGCATGACCCGCCCACGACAAAGTCCACGGTCAACCACAGAATGAGAAAGCTCCTGACGCTGGCGGAGGAATAAGCATGGCATTTGTACATCTGCACGTTCATACGGAATACAGCCTGCTCGACGGCGCCTGCCGCATCAATAAGCTGATGCAGCGCGTCAAGGAGCTGGGGCAGGACGCCATTGCCATCACCGACCACGGCGTGATGTACGGCGTAATCGACTTTTACCGCGCTGCCAAGGCGGCGGGCGTCAAGCCCATCATCGGCTGCGAGGTCTATGTCGCGCCGCGCCGGATGCAGGATCGCGTCCACGGCGTGGACAATGAGGCGCAGCACCTTGTGCTGCTGTGCGAAAACGAAACGGGCTATCGCAATCTGAGCTATCTGGTGTCGCGCGGATTTCTGGACGGCTTTTATGTCCGGCCGCGCATTGATCTGGAGCTGCTGCGCCAACATTCCGAGGGACTGATCGCACTGTCGGCCTGCCTTGCGGGCGCGATCCCGCGCCGCCTGCGCGCGGGGGATTACGAGGGCGCGAAACAGTATGCGCTGGAGCTGGAGGAAATCTTCGGCAAGGAGCATTTTTATCTGGAATTGCAGGATCACGGCCTGCCGGAGCAGCGGGAGGTCAACCGGGGGATCCTGAAAATTTCCAAGGAAACGGATATTCCGCTGGTCGCAACGAACGATGCACATTATCTGACCCGCGAGGACAGCTATATTCAGGATGTCCTGATGTGCATCCAGATGGGAAAAACCGTAGAGGACCCCAACCGGATGCGCTTTGAAACGCAGGAGTTTTATATCAAATCGGAGGAGGAGATGCGCGATCTCTTCCCGAATCTCCCGGAGGCCTTTGAAAATACGCAGAGAATTGCCGAGCGCTGCAACGTGGAATTCACCTTCGGCAAATACCACCTGCCGGAGTTCGTTCCGCCGGACGGCACGACACCGCTGGAATACTTTCACCGCCTGTGCAACGAGGGCTTTGCTGAGCGCTATCCCGACGCGCCGAAGGAGTACCGCGACCGTCTGGACTATGAGATGGGCGTCGTCGAGCGCATGGGCTATGTGGAATACTACCTGATCGTGGCGGATTTTATCCGCTGGGCAAAGGCGGAGGGCATCCCGGTTGGGCCGGGGCGCGGCTCCGGCGCAGGCTCCATCGCGGCGTACTGTATGCACATTACCGAGATGGATCCGATGAAATACACCCTCATCTTTGAACGCTTCCTGAACCCTGAGCGCGTGAGTATGCCGGATTTCGATACGGATTTCTGTCAGGAGCGGCGAGGCGAGGTGATAGACTATGTCATGCGCAAGTACGGCAAGGACCGCGTGGCACAGATCGTCACCTTTGGTACGATGGCGGCACGTGCGGCTATCCGCGACGTCGGTCGGGCGCTGAACTTTACCTACGCCGAAACGGACGCGGTTGCCAAGCTCATCCCGACGACGCTTCATATGACGCTGGACGAAGCACTGCGCGTTTCGCCCCAGCTCAAGGAGATGTACGACGCCGACGAGCGCGTCAAAAAGCTCGTGGATACCGCCCGCGCGCTGGAGGGAATGCCCCGCAACACCTCCACGCACGCTGCGGGCGTGGTCATCACGAAGAATCCGGTCTTTGACTATGTGCCGCTGGCCAAGAACGACGACACCGTCGTCACACAGTTCACCATGACGACCATCGAGGAGCTTGGCCTGCTCAAGATGGACTTCCTCGGCCTGCGCAACCTCACGGTCATTGACGACGCGGAAAAAACCATCCGCCGGCACGAGCCGGACTTTTCCATGCAGAATATTCCGGAGGACGACGCGGACACCTTCCGCATGGTTTCCGAGGGCAAGACCGCCGGCGTGTTCCAGCTGGAATCGGCGGGCATCACGGGCGTATGCGTCAATATGCGCCCGCAGTCCATCGAGGACATGACGGCAATCGTGGCACTCTACCGCCCCGGCCCCATGGACTCCATCCCGCGCTTCATCGACAACAAGCTGCACCCGGAGAAGATCACCTATGACTGTCCGCAGCTGGAGCCGATCCTTGCCGTCACCTACGGCTGCATCGTCTATCAGGAGCAGGTCATTGAGATCTTCCGCAAGCTGGGCGGCTACAGTCTGGGACAGGCGGACAATATGCGCCGCGCGATCTCCAAGAAGAAGGAAAAGGTCATCGTCGCGGAGCAGAAGGCCTTTGTCTACGGCGACGCGGAGCGCGGGATTCCCGGCGCGATCGCAAACGGTGTCAGCGAGGCCGCGGCGCAGGCGATCTACAAGGAAATCCTGGACTTTGCGAACTACGCCTTCAACAAGGCGCACGCGGTCTGCTACGCCAAGGTGACCTATGAAACGGCCTATCTCAAGTGCCACTATCCCAAAGAATACATGGCGGCGCTGCTGACCTCCGTTCTGGACAACACCGCAAAAACGGTTGCTTACATTGCGGACTGCAAGGAGATGGGCATCGCCCTGCTGCACCCGGACATCAACGTTTCCGAGGACAAGTTCGCCGTGGAGCCGGGCGGCATCCGCTTTGGTCTGGGCGCGGTGAAGAACATCGGCCGCGGTCTTATCCGGCAGGTCATGGCCGAGCGCGAGGAGAACGGACCGTTTACCTCTCTGGAGGACTTCACCGAGCGGATGTATGCCTCGGATCTCAACAAGCGCGCCGTGGAAAACCTGATCAAGTGCGGCGCGATGGACTGCTTTGGCCTGAAGCGTTCCCAGCTTCTGTATATCTATGAAACGGTTCTGGACTCCGTGGCGGACAACAAGCGCCGCAACGTCGAGGGCCAGATGCAGCTATTTGATATGCTGGGCGAAGAGAGCCGCGAGGCGGCGAAGATCCCCGTGCCGGAGCTGGCCGAGCTGGCGAAAAACGACCTCATGGCGATGGAAAAGGAAACCATCGGCCTGTATCTCTCCGGCCACCCCATGGACGAATACCGCAGGCAGCTCAAGGGCACCGGCGTGATCCCCATCCTGCGCATTATGGAATCCTTTGAGACCGCAGACGGCGTGTTCCGTGACGAGCAGATCGTGCGTATTGCGGGCATTGTGGAAACGGTGCGCATGAAAACGACGCGCAACAATTCCATGATGGCCTATGTGACGCTGGAGGACGACACCGGCTCCATCGAGCTGCTGGCGTTTTCCAACGTGATCGCCAGAAGCGGCACCTATCTCAAGGAGAATACGGCGATCGTGGCCGAGGGGCGGTTGTCCGTCCGGGACGAAAAAGCGCCGCAGATGGTGCTCAACGAGGCGCGGCCCATTGCGGAGGTCGCGGCTGCGGCGCCGGTCGCACAGGCACAGAAGCTCTATCTCAAGCTGCCCGGTGAGGGCGGCACCGAGGACCGGAAAACGCGCGCGATCCTGAATATGTTCCCCGGCGAGCTGCCGGCGGTGCTGTACTATGCCGACAGCGGCGTGCGCCGCGGTACGCGCTGCTCCCTGCGGGCGGATATGCTGGCGGAGCTGAAGGCGCTTCTGGGTGAGGCAAGCGTCGTTCTGAAATAAAAACTTTACAATTGCGCGCGTACAGCTACTACACAAAGGTTACAAATTATGATATAATACCAGAATGTGAAAGGAGGCGCTGTCGTGAAACGTATTGTGATATGTATCTGCCTGCTGGCAGTGGCGGGGTTACTCGGCGGGTGCTTCCTGGAACCGGCGGAGGGGCTTTATGCCGTTCCGAAGCAGCCGGAGGAATATTATAATCTGCAAAGCGCCATCGAGGCTGCCATGCCCGCGGGGGCAAGCTACAGTCCGCCGACGGCAGGCGAGAACCAGCAGGCCGTGCAGCTGACCGATCTGGACGGCGACGGCGAGGACGAGGCGATCGTCTACCTCAAGACGACGGGTGACCTGCCGCTGGCGGTGTATGTCTTTGACAAGCAGGGCGGGAGCTTCTCCCTTGTTTCCAAAGTCGAAGGCTCCGGCAGTGCGTTTGACCATGTGCTTTATGTGCAGTTCGACGACAAGCCCGGCTATGAGATCGTGCTTGGCCGCCAGATCAGCGGGCAGGTTTTGCAGCTGCTGAACGTCTATGCCCTGCGCGACGGCGCACTGACCGAGCTGATGAACACGACCTACAGCGAGTTCATCACCATTGATCTGAACGGCAGCGGGATGCAGGATATTTTTGTCATCCGCAGTGACGGCGATATGCAGAAGGAGATCGTGGAGCTCTATTCGTGGGAGGACGGTCAGCTCTTCAAGGAGCGCGAGGTTTCCTCCAGTGCCAATGTCACCACGGTCAAGCGCATCATCACGGGCAACGTCACGCAGGATGTCCCGGCGGTCTTCGTTTCCAGCGAGTTGGACGAGGAGCATATCATCACGGACATCTATGCTTACAATTACGGCACCTTTGAGAACCTGACCAGAAG
>CAKUMR010000064.1 GCA_934667865.1 uncultured Oscillospiraceae bacterium
GCCGGATTATGCGCTGTATGTGCAGGCCTCGCGCCATCTGATCGCACTTCTGAAGCAGTTTGCGCCCGTGGTGGAGCAGTATTCCATCGACGAGGCGTGGGCGGATATGAGCGGCACGGAGGGGCTGTACGGCTCTCCAGTGGCGGCGGCGGAGATGCTCCGCCAGAAAATTTATGATGAATTGGGCTTTACGGTCAATATCGGCGTTTCCAGCAACAAGCTGCTGGCGAAGATGGCGGGGGACTTTGAAAAGCCGAACAAGGTGCATACGCTTTTCCCGTGGGAGCTGGAAAAGAAGCTCTGGCCGCTTCCGGTGCGGGAGCTGTTCATGCTCGGCCCTGCGACGGAAAAAAAGCTGCATCTGATGGGGATCTACACCATTGGCGAGTTGGCCAAAGCCGACCCGCAGATGCTCCGCCGGCGCTTCGGAAAAGCGGGCATCAGTCTGTGGCATTCCGCGAACGGCCGCCATAACGACGTCCTGCGCGCCCAGCCGGAGCCGAACAAGGGCTTCGGCAATTCCGTGACGCTTCCGACGGACGTGACGGCTGCGCCGCAGGCGCATAAAATTTTACTTTCGCTGTGTGAAACCGTCGGGATGCGGATGCGGCAGGATAGGCAGTCCGCGCGCTGCCTGTCGGTCAGCCTGCGAAGCAGGGATTTTCACACCTTTTCCCACCAGAAAACACTCTCCACGGCGACTGACAGCACGGAGGAGCTGTTCCGTTGTGCCTGCCGCATTTTTGACGAGGCATGGGACGGCGTCACGCCCCTGCGCCAGCTCGGCGTGCAGGCCACCCGGCTGGAAGAACGCGGCCAGCGGCAGTACAGCCTGTTTGACATCGCGGAATCGGCCGATTTTGAGAAAAAGGCAAGGCTCGATAACCTGATTGATGATCTGCGGGAAAAACACGGCGAGGGCATCATCCGCCGCGCACGCTTCGTTGGGGCGGAAACCGTTCTGGCCGGCGGCCTGTCCAAGGAGCGCCGTACTGGCGTGACGAAGCCCGTGGGCGAGGACTGATTGACACCCGTGCAAAAGCGTGATACTATAAAGATACACATATTTTTCACCCCCGGACATAAGTAGAATTTGGGGGTGTTTGTAATGAAATCATGGAAAAAATACGCCGGTTTTTATGCGTTTGTCTGCGCGGCAGCCATTTGCGGCGCACTGCTGCTGTCCCGCGCCGGAACGGCCGCGGGTGCAGTCGCCGCTGCGCGGGTGCTTCCGCCGGTGGTGGTGATTGATGCCGGACATGGCGGCGAGGACGGCGGCGCACGCTCCTGCACCGGCGTGCAGGAAAGCGGCATCAATCTGGAGATCGCGCTGCGCGTCAACGATCTGATGCACTTTCTGGGGATGCAGACCCGGATGATCCGCACAACGGATTGTGCCGTCTACACTGAGGGGGCGCGGACGATCGCGGAAAAAAAGGTTTCCGACATCCACAACCGTGTCCGTATGGCGGAGGAAACGCCCGGTGCGCTGCTTGTCAGCATCCATCAGAACAACTTCCCGGAGGGAAAATACCGCGGCGCGCAGGTGTTTTACGCCCAAACGGACGGCAGCCGGGAGCTGGCGGAGCAGACGCAGCGGTATCTTGCCGCGCAGGTGGACCCGAACAACCACCGGGAATGTAAGGCCGCGCAGGACATTTATCTTCTGAAGCACGTCAGCTGCACCGCGATCTTGGTGGAATGTGGGTTCCTTTCCAACCCCGGCGAGGAGGCGCTCCTGCGCGAGGCCGGGTATCAGAAGAAGCTCGCTGCGGCGATCTGCTGTAGTGTGATCGACTATCTGGAGGCACAAAATGAAGTCTAAGACGGTTTTTCTTTGCTCCAACTGCGGAAACGAAACACCCAAATGGCAGGGCCGCTGTCCGGCCTGTGGGATGTGGAACACCTTGCAGGAATACACGCCGCCCGCCGCATCCTCTCCGAAGGCTGCGGCGCGCAGCAGCATCCTCGCGCCCGCGGCCAAGCGGCTCGACGAGATCCACAGCAGCGACGAGCTGCGCTTCACCACGGGACTGGGCGAGCTGGACCGTGTGCTCGGCGGCGGCGCCGTGCGCGGCTCTCTGGTGCTGGTCAGCGGCGCGCCCGGCATCGGCAAATCGACCCTGCTGCTGCAAATCTGCAAACAGATCAGTCAGGGACAGAAGGTACTGTATGTTTCCGGCGAGGAAAGCGAACGCCAGCTCAAGCTGCGGGCAGAGCGTCTGAACGTGTCCGGCGGCGATCTTCTGCTGCTGTGCGAAACCAGTCTGGACAACATTATGGCTGCCGCCGAGCAGGAGAGCCCGGATGTTCTGATCGTGGACTCCATCCAGACGCTCTACACCGAGGACAAAACATCCTCACCCGGCAGCATCACACAGGTGCGCGACTGCACCATGCGCCTGATGCAGTATTCCAAGGCCAATGGCGTCACGGTGTTCGTCGTCGGCCATATCAATAAGGAGGGCGCGATCGCCGGGCCGAAGGTTCTGGAGCACATGGTCGACTGCGTTCTGTACTTTGAAGGCGAGGAGCATACATCTTACCGCCTTCTGCGCGCGGCGAAGAACCGCTTCGGCTCGACCAACGAGATCGGCGTCTTTGAAATGGACGACAGCGGCCTGCGCGAAGTGCCGAATCCCTCGGAAATGCTGCTCTCAGGCCGCCCGCTGGGGACGCCCGGCACCTGCGTCGCCTGCGTGATGGAGGGGACGCGCCCCATTCTGGCCGAGGTGCAGGCGCTGGTCGCGCCCACGAGCTTCAATATGCCGCGGCGCACCAGCAACGGCTTTGACTTCAATCGCGCGGCGATGCTGCTTGCAGTGCTGGAAAAGCGCGGCGGGATGCGCTTTGGCAATGCCGACGTCTATCTGAACGTCATCGGCGGCCTGCGGTTGGACGAGCCTGCGGCAGACCTCGCCGTTGCGATCGCGGTGGCCTCCGCGGCAGCGGACAAGCCGGTCTCCGATCAGCTTGCGGCGATCGGGGAGGTGGGCCTGACCGGGGAGATCCGCGCGGTCAGCCAGCTTTCCCAGCGGCTGAGCGAGATTCACCGCCTGGGCTTCACGCGTTGCCTTGTACCGCGCAGCAGCCGCGAGCTGCGCGCACCGGAGGGGCTGGAGCTGCTGCGCGTGCGCAATATCCGCGAGACAATGGCGGTCGTTTTCTGATTTTTGAAAATAGTAGTGGATTTTCTCGGCATTTTGTTGTATCATATGAGAGATTTGGACGATAATCCAACTGTATCTCTCTTTGGAGGAAAATCATGCCCGGCATACGATATATTACCAGAGTCATCCGCGGGATGCGCTTAAAGAAGCTCAATCAGATGATGGACGTGGTCAAGAGGAAGTCCGGCCACGGCAAGGCCAGAACCTTCTGCGACATCGTCTGGTGCGCGCTGCGCTATGGCGCAGGCTACTATGATTACGTCATGTTCGGCTTTTACGACATGAACGGCAGACAGCGCGACACCTATATGACGCGTGTCCGCAATAAAAAAGTCTGTGAGCTGATGAATCAGGCGGGCTTTTCTGACGAATTCGATGACAAGCTCCGCTTCAATGTCCGCTTTGCCGATTTTTTGCACCGCGAGACGCTGAATGCGGAAACCGCAACGGCAGATGAGATGGCCGCTTTCCTTGGCAGACATCCCGTGTTTTTTGCAAAGCCGAACCGCGGCACATGCGGCAACGGCATTGAAAAGCTGAATGCTGCGGACTTTGCCTCGGCGGAGGTCTGCGCGGCCTATCTTGCCGAAAAGCATCTGAACGTTCTGGAAGAGCCGCTCACGCAGCACGAGGAAATGGCGCGTCTGCATCCGCAGTCGGTCAACACCCTGCGCATCGTTACCGACCGCGTGGGCGACACTGTACACATCGCCTACATCGTCGTCAAGATCGGCCGTGGTGACGGCTTCTGCGACAATTCCGGTCAGGGCGGCGTGATCTGCCGCGTCGACGCGGAAACGGGCAAGATCTGCTCTGTTGCGACGGACGATTATTTTAACGTCTATGAAACCCACCCGGACACCGGCATCCGCTTTGAGGGCTATCAGCTTCCGATGGTGGACGAGGCGATCGCCTTTGCAAAGAAGGCCGCGCTCGTTGTGCCGGAGATCTGCCATGTTGGCTGGGACGTTGCCATCACCCCGGACGGCCCCGTGCTGATTGAGGGCAACGACTATCCCGGCACCGACCTGTGCCAGCTTGCGCCGCATTATCCTGAAAAGCAGGGGCTGTGGCCTTACTATAAAAAAATACTGAATCTGAAGAAATAGAGGGAGAATCATGGAAGAACTCAAGCCGAATGTTGGAAAAAATGACATTATCGTTGTGGATGGCGTCAGCTATCAGCGTCTGCCGATCCGCACGCATCTGATCACGGACAAGGACAACATCCTCGATGTCGCGGAAAAGTACGGCTCTCCCGTGCTGACCGAGCCGGACGACATTCTCTTCATCTCCGAAAAGTGCGTCGCCTGCACGCAGAAGCGCGCCATCCCCCTCGAGGACATCAAGCCCCGCAAGCTTGCAACATGGCTGAGCAAGCACGTCACCAAGACGCCGCACGGCATCGGCCTCGGTATGCCGGAGACCATGGAGTGCGCGCTGCGCGAGGTCGGTACGCTCCGCATTCTCTTTGCGGCCGCGATCTCTGTCATCGGTAAGAAGATCTTCCGCAAGAAGGGCTGGTTCTACGCCGTTGCGGGCTACCGCGCACGCTCCATCGACGGCCCCTGCCATAACACCATTCCTCCCTACAACCACTATGTCGTGCTTGGGCCGCTGAAGCCCGATCAGGTCGCCGTGCAGATCAAGGAGCGCGTTGGTCACGAGGTCTGCATCGTGGACATCAACGATCTGGAAGGCCAGATCCTCGGCACCTCCTCCAAAAAGCTGGACAAGAAGCTCTACGCCAGAGTGCTCAAGGACAACCCGCTGGGTCAGGACGACCAGCAGACGCCGATGGGAATCATCCGGCGCGTGTAAGTTTTTCCTTTCCACTGAAACTGTAAAAAAGCCGCTGAGATGATCATCTCAGCGGCTTTTCCTTATTGAAATTCTTTCAAAATGCTTTCCTGCGTTGTGTCGGCAGGGAAGATGGAAATCAAACCGCTGCCGCTCTCGGCAGCCTCGATCCAGCGGCTGTAGACCTCGTCCTTTCCCGCATAGAGAAAATACGTGCAGCGGAGCTCCTTTCCGTTTCCCAGCTTGAGAGAAACGCTTCTCTGGAGCAGCTCGCCGTCAGCCGGGGGCACATCGTCGGAAAGGAAGCGCGGAGAGCCGATGCCGGACTGCTTGCAGGCAGCGATGATTTCCGGCAGGTGTGCTTCGTCAAGCGACGGGGATACGCTATCCGAAGCGCCGCTGGCCCTTGCAGGCGCATCGGCAAAATTCTCGCGAAAAAGCGCGGACTCGCGGCTCTGGCAGGCGGAAAGAAGTAGGAGCAAAAGCAGGAACAGGGGAATGACACGTTTGACGGACATTTTCTTAATCCTCCTTTTATTCTGATTTCAATTTCATCTTACCAGACAAAAGGCGTGCTGTCAATAGGGGCTTATCCCAAGGCGCGGACTGCCTCGTACAATTCCTCCGGCGTATGGCACAGCGTCTGCGCGCCGGCCTCGATCAGCTGCGCCTCCGCGCGGAAGCCCCACGTCACGCTGAGGCAGGGAAGTCCGGCGTTGCGCGCCGTTTGCAGGTCGACCTCGGAATCCCCAATGTAGACCGCGTTTTCCCGGCCGACGCCGAGGCGCTTCATGCCCTCATAGACCATGTCCGGCGCGGGCTTGCGGGCAATGCCCGGCATTTCGCCGACGGCGACGGGAATGAGCTTGTCGAAATACAGCTCACGCAGGAGGGTAACGACGCTGTCTGCCTTGTTGGAAACGATAGCCATCGGATAGCCTTCTGCTTGAAAACGTTTCAGAATTTCAGGAATTCCGGCATATGGCTTCGTTTTATTGTGATAATTCTTGGAATAATGCCGCTTCATTTCGGCAAGGGCGGTGTCGACCGTTGCTTCATCCGTCTGTGCCGGCACGGCGCGGCGGATGAGCATCCGAAGGCCGTTGCCGACAAAGGCGCGGACCTCATCCAGCGTCCTTGTGGGAAAGCCGAAGGCCTTCATCGCGTAATTTGTACTGTCCTTCAGATCCTCCAGCGTATCCAGTAAAGTGCCATCCAAGTCAAAAATCAATGTTGTTTTCATGGGAATTCTCCTTCAGATTGAGATGCGAGAGGGGATTGGCCTCCGCAGCAATTTTCAGCTCGGTGTTTTCGATGTGCGTGTAGATCTCCGTCGTATTCAGGTGCTCGTGGCCGAGCACCTCCTGCACAGTCTTGATGTCCACGCCATTGGAGATCATCAGGGTCGCCGCGGTGTGGCGCAGCTTATGCACGGAAAGTCCCATGTTGTCAAGTCCGCAGCTTTTCAGGCATTCCTCGACGATTTGCTGAACGCGGCGGTTTGATATGCGCGTTCTTCGCTTGCTGAGGAAAAGCGCGTCCGTCTGCGCGGACATATCGCGGCAGCCCGCGGCGGCGCGAATGTCAGGGTCGGTTTCATCGGGCGACAGGTAATCCATGTAGGCGTTGACGCAGGCGTCGTTAAGGTAGATTATACGCTCCTTGCTGCCTTTGCCAAGCACCTTTAGCGTGTATGTAAGCGTGCCGTCCATGCCCTTAACGGCGCGAATGTCGTTCATATCAATGCCAACAAGCTCACTTAGTCGCATTCCGCAGTTCAAAAAGAACACAACGATACAGTAATCGCGTTTTCGGTCGGGCGTGTCAATGTTCGCTAAAAGCTCCAGCGCCTGCTCAAGCGTAAGGAACTTTGGCAGCGCGGCCTTCGGCGACGGCAGCTCGAGATTGGCGAGCGGGTTCACCTC
>CAKUMR010000065.1 GCA_934667865.1 uncultured Oscillospiraceae bacterium
GACCAGCCCCGTCAGGTGTTTTTTTGCAATCACACGCTCCAGCTTTTTTCGCTGCGGCCCCTCGCCCAGAATCCGGATGCGGAAGGGCGCATCCGTTTTCTCCCGCAGGGCGGCCGCCGCCTCGCAGAGAAAGCGCAGTCCCTTCTCCGGTGACAGGCGCGCCGCCGTCAGCAATACCTTTGGGCCGTCATGCGGCGCGCGCGGCAGTGCGGCGCCATAATCCACCCCGTTCGGAATGACGCAGAGGCGGTCCGCCGGGACGCCGTTTCTGACGAGCAGCGGCTTCTGCTCCGGCCGCAGGGCGATCACCGCCGCAGTCCGCGGCAGATAGATGCGGTTCCAAGCCCGCCACCAGAGCGGCTGTCGGCGGGACAGGTGCGCGGTGTAGATCACCTGCGCCGGACTGCCGAACGCCTGCGCGCGGAGGGCAATCATCGCCTCCCGCGGGTACTGCGCGTGGATAAGGTCGATGTCCTTTTCCCGGCAGCAGGCGGCAAGCACCTTGGACGCGCGGCGGTCGAAGGGGTGGCGCATGGGCAGCTGCACCGTTTCCACACCCCGCGCGCGCAGGCGCTCGGAAAGCGGCCCGGCAATATGATAGCACAGCGTACAGCGCGCCGTCTGCGGATGCAGGCGGGAGATCAGGCCCTCGACATAGGCCTCCGTCCCGCCGCTTCCGGCATAGTTGATGAGAAAAAGCACATTCATTTTTCCGTCCTCCGAAGCCGCGGCAGCACCGGGATCCTGAGCAGCGCCGCCATGAGGAAGAACACCAGCACGCCCAACAGCATCGGCAGACCCAGCGCCATCAGGCTCCCCAGCCGTCCGGCCAGCAGCCGGCGGCAGCCCCAGACCGCGCCGCCCATCACCGCGCTTGCGAGCAGGGTCTTGCCCGCAGCGGACAGCAGGCCGGCAAAGCCGCCCAGCCGTCTGCGCAGGCACAGGAGCAGAACGACCGCCCCCGCCGCTACCGCGGCGGACCAGCTCAGCGGGATCGCATACGCGCCGAGCGCCGGGATGCGCCGCAGGAGCCACGCCAGCGGCACGTTGAGAAGCAAGATCAGCCCGTTGACAAGGGCGGAAACCTTCGTCGTATGCAGCGCAAAAAGGGCGCGGTCGGCAATCTCCTTGACGCCAAGAAAAACCATGCAGGCGCCGGACGCCAGCAGGAAGCCGTATTCCACGGCGATGTTCTCCTCCGTGAGCCGTCCGTGCGCAGCCAGCAGGCGAAGCGCGGGAGCGCCGAGTACGGCCAGCCCTACCGTCAGCGGCAGGAGGAAAAAAATCACCGTTTCCAGCTTTTCGCAGAGCGCCGCGCGGTAGTTCTCCCGCTCCCCGCGCGCGGCGAGGGCGGACAGCTCCGGATAGGCGACCGCATTGACCGCCGCGGTCAGCACCGTCACGAGTCCCACGACGACGCTCTGCACGAACTGATACAGGCTGACGGACTCCGGCGCGATGCCGGTCAGAAGGGTGTGGTTGCCAAACAGGTCCAGCTGATAGGCAAGCGCGCCCAGAAACACCGGCAGGCAGCGCCGCAGTGCCGCGCGCAGATGCTCGTCCCGGAGCATCCCGGACGGCTGCCAGCGAAAGCCCGCGCGCCGCGCGGGGACGGCCAGCATCACGACCTGAAGCGCCAGCCCCGCCACGACCGTAACAAGAAGCCCCGTCACACCGAAGCGCCGCCCACACAGGGCGAGATAGGCAAGGATCAGGATGCCGCCCGGCAGATTGACCGCAGCAGCCGCACCGAAGCACCCCTCGGACTGCAAGACGCCCTGCAAAATATAGATCAGGCCATAGCAGAGCGCGGCGGGCATGACCAACCGCAGGCAAAGCGCGGCATAGGCCCGGTCGGAAAAGCCCGTCAGGCGCGGCAGGACAAAAGAAAGGCCGAGCCCCAGCACGCACAGCAGACCCGAAAACAGCAGGCACACGCCAAGCAGATTGGATGCAAAGCGCTCCGCCTCTGCTCTTCGGTTCGTTGCGCGCAGGGAAGCATAGACCGGAATGACCACGCTGACCAGCGCCGTCCCGGCGCTCTGGAAGAGATAGCCGGGGATCTGCATCGCCCAGGAAAAAATATTGAGCCGCTCATTGTCCGCGCCGTAGAAGGAAAGATAGGCCTGATTCGCCGCCAGCGACAGGCATTTGCCCAGCAGGAGCAGAAGCAGCACCCCGCCGGCCGCGCGCAGTTCCCCTTTTTTCGTCAAAGCCGTTCTCCCATCCGAAGTGTTTGTTTTTTATTATATCATAGAAACGCAAAAAGAGAAACCCAGCCGGAGAAACTTGTCAAAACTCCAAAAGGTTTTTTGACAAGTTTCCTGCAAAATTGCAAAATAGAATTTTGTAGTATTATTTTGCAATTTTGGTCGCTGCGGCGGGTGATTGAACGCGAAAGGAAACCCTGACGGTTTCCTTTCACTCTTTTCTTCCCTCCGTAACTTTCGGCTATCAGGCTTCAAGCAAAAACCCGGCCGGGACATTTTGTCCCGGCCGGGTCGTTATAATCGTTCTGCTGTTTACTTCGTTCCGAAGATGCGGTCGCCGGCATCGCCGAGGCCGGGAACGATATACGCATGGTCATTCAGGCACTGATCGACCGCTGCTACATAGATGTCCACATCGGGATGCTCCGCCGTCACAGCCTTGATGCCCTCCGGCGCTGCGATGATGTCCATCAGGGTGATATACTTGCAGCCATACTCCTTCTTGAGGATGGAGATCGCCGCCGCGGCACTGCCGCCCGTGGCCAGCATGGGGTCGACCACAAACACCTGACGCTCGGAAATATCGGGCGGCATCTTGCAATAATACTGCACCGGCTCCTTCGTTTCCGGATCGCGGAACAGGCCGATATGGCCGATCTTCGCCGAGGGGATGAGGGAAATCATGGAGTCCACCATGCCGAGGCCTGCACGCAGGATCGGCACGATCGCCATCTTCTTGCCCGCAAGAACACGGACCTTCGCCGTCGCGACCGGAGTCTCGATCTCGATCTCCCGTGTGGGCAGATTGCGCGTTGCTTCGTAGCACATCAGCGCGGCGATCTCACCGACGATCTCACGGAATTCCTTGACGCCCGTGTTCTTGTCGCGCAGGATCGACAGCTTGTGCTGCAGAAGCGGATGATCCAAAACCTGAACTTTACCCATTGTCACACTCCTTCTGTGCGCGCAGCCGCTCCGCGCGTTCCCGCTCCGCCTGCGAAAGCCGCAGATAGTTCGGCACCAGCGCCGCACCGTCGGCCTCCGCCCCGGACAGGAGCATCGTCCGCGCCAGCAGCGCCACGCCCGAAGCGCGCTGCATTCTCAACTGCTCCGGCGCCAGAACGCAGCCGAAGCCCTTCTTACCGATGGTATTATAGCACAGCTCGGCACCATCGCCAACCATTATTTTCGGTTTTTCGATTTTTTTCAGCTCCTCGTCCAGCTCCTCCAGAGAGATCGCCCTGTCTGGCGTCAGGCGGGTCAAAATACCGTCCTCGCAGGAAAAGAGCGCGTTATAGACCTGCTGCCGCCGCGCGTCCATTGCGCAGCAGACCACGCCCGAGAAGCTCTGCGCCTGCCGCGCCATGGCCTCCAGCGTCGAAACGCCCACACAGGGAAGCTCCCGCCCCCACGCAAAGCCCTTTGCCGCAGCGACGCCGATACGCACACCCGTAAAGCTCCCCGGCCCCGCCGCACAGGCGACTGCCGTCACATCGGCAGGCGTGAGCGCGCAGTTTTCCAGAAGCTGCTGCGCCATCTGCATCAGTGTGCGGCTGTGCGTCTGTCCGCAGTTCAGATAGGATTCCCCCAAAAGGCTGTCATTATCCAGAAGCGCGACCGAAGCCGCCTTTGCCGAGGTTTCAAATGCCAAGATCCGCATCCGGCGCACCCCCTTCTATCGAAATTTTCCGCTCGTTGTCCGAGATCTTTTCAATTCGGACGGTAATTGCGCCCTCCATGGCGCCGGAGACATTTTCACTCCACTCCACGGCGCAGACGCCGCCGCGGGCGAGATAGTCCTCCCAGCCGATGTCGAACAGCTCCTCCTCGGAGCCGAGGCGGTACATATCAAAATGAAACAGTGGGAGTCTTCCTCCGGTATACTCATTGACAATGGTGTATGTCGGACTGGTCACACGCATGGAGATCCCCAGTCCGCGCGCAAGCCCGCGCGTAAAGGCGGTTTTTCCCGCACCCAGCTCGCCGACATAAGCGACGATTTCGCCGCCCCGGAGTGTTTCGCCCAGACGCTCCCCCAGGCGCTCGGTTTCCTCCGCGCCCTTGGTGAAATATTGCATTTTTTCACGACCTTTGCTTTTTTCGCGTTTATTGTACCATTCCCGCCGCCTTTTGTAAACACCTCCCTTTATGTACTTTTTTGTTTACAAGCAGGGCGAATGATGGTAGAATAACAGGAACAGGAGGTGAGATCATGAAGAAGCTTGCAAACCGTCTGCTGGATATCTTCAAAAAAGGCGATATGATTCTGCTGGCGCTGTGCGTCGTTTCGTCCATTTTCGGTATCGTCATGATCTACGCCGCCACCTATATTGAAGGCAACACCCGCATGATCGTCATCCAGACTGGCTCCCTTCTTGCCGGCATTCTCGTCTATCTTGGCATGACTGCACTGGACATCGACATTCTGGCCGGACAACGGACGCTTCTCTTCCTGTTCAACACGCTGTTTCTTGCCATGCTGCTGGTCTGGGGCATTGAGGGCTCCACCGGCAACCGAAGCTGGCTGCACTTCTCCTTTCTGCCCTTCAACATCCAGCCGGCCGAGGTCTGCAAGCTCACCTATATCATCATTCTGGCCAAGACCATGAGCGTCCACCGCAACCACGTGTCCTCCCTGCGCTGCGTGCCGGTGCTGACGGGGCATATGCTTTTCATCGTCGCGGAGATCATTCTCATCTCGAAGGACATGGGCGTAGCACTGATTTTCGTTTTCATCTTCCTGATCATGGCCTATGCCGGCGGCGTGAGCGGCTGGTGGTTCCTCGGCGGCGGCGTGGCCTTTGCCGCGGCCAGCCCCTATCTGTGGAACCACGTCATGCGTGCGGACCAGAAAAACCGCATCCTCGCGCTGATCGACCCCACAATCGACCCCACGGGCGAGGGCGTCCTCTGGCAGACCAACAAGAATCTGGAGGCGCTGCGCAACGGCGGCCTCTCCGGGCAGGGACTGTTCCACGGCGACCTGACGAACTCCGCGGCCCTGCCCGCCCGCCACACGGACTCCATCTTCTGCTCCATCGGCGAGCAGCTCGGCCTGATCGGCTGTCTGGCGGTGCTGCTTCTGCTGCTGGCCATCGTCGCGCGCTGCATCTATATCGGCATGAAGTCCCCGGACTATATGAACCGTCTGATCTGCATCGGCGTCGCCGCCATGTTCCTGTTTCAGATCCTGATCAACGTCGGCGTGTGCCTGGGGCTGTTCCCGGTCATCGGCCTTGCGCTGCCCTTCTTCAGCTACGGCGGCAGCTCCCTGATGACCTCCTTCCTCGCCGTCGGTATCGTCTCCGGCATCAAAATGCGCCCCGCGCCGGACATCACCGCGCACTATATCCGGCCGTATTAAATTGTACCTGCATCACAGCGGGAGGAAAAGTTTGAAAACTTTTCCTCCCGCTGCATATTTCATCCAAAAGCGATCATCCTATCTGCGAAGAAAAATTTAGGAGGGAATCTCATGAGATCCATTCTTCGCACGATAGCCCTTGCCGGGATGCTCTGCGCACTGTGTCTTTCCGCCGCGGCCAGCAGCGCTCCCGACACCCCCGCGGCCAGCCTGTCCGGCAGCTCCGAAACGCTCTACAGCGCCGAATACTGCTTCGCAGAGGCCGATTTCCACGCGGATACCCTCGCCGACCTGCGCGGCATTTTCGTCACCGGCGTACCGGAGGCGGCCGTCGCAACCGTGCAGCTCGGCCAGCGCGAGATCCTGCCCGGCGACGTTCTGCCGCTGGAATGTCTGAGCCGTCTGACGCTGCGCCCCAACTGCACCGGCAGCTGCGACGCCGTGCTGACCTACAGTCCCATCCGCGGCACGCGCCTCGACCCGGAGACGACGCTGACCATCCGCATCAAGTCCGGGAAGAACGAAACGCCCACCGCCATCGCCGCCGAGTTTGAAACCTACAAGAACATCGCCAACGACGGCCAGCTCACCGGCACGGACGCGGAAAACGCGCCGCTCACCTTCCAGCTCGTCGACGCGCCGAAGCGCGGCAGCGTAAAGCTGGAGCAAAACGGTGCCTTCGTCTACACGCCCACGAAGAACAAGGTAGGCGAGGACAGCTTCACCTTCACCGTAACCGACGACGCGGGCAACGTTTCCAAGCCCGCCACCGTCAAGATCCGCATTCTCAAGCCCTCGGACAGCAAGACCTTTGCCGATCTGGACGGCTCTATGGATCAGTATGAGGCTATGTGGAGCCGCGCTGCCGGCCTGTGCAGCGGCCGCTCCATCGGCGGCACGCTCTGCTACGGGGCGGAGGAACCCGTCACCCGTGCGGAATTTCTCGTCATGGCGATGCAGCTGGGCAAGGTCCCCGTCGAGGAAGCGCTGACCGTTTCCGGCTTTGCCGACGCGCAGGACGCCCCGGCGTGGCTCCAGCCCTATCTCTCCTCGGCCATGCGCCGCGGCATCGTCCACGGCATCGCCACCGAGGAGGGGCTGGTCTTCCAGCCGAATGAAGCCATCACCGGCGCGCAGGCAGCGGTCATGCTCCAGAATAT
>CAKUMR010000066.1 GCA_934667865.1 uncultured Oscillospiraceae bacterium
CGGTACAGGAGCAGGATGGTATCCTTGATCGTCATACAGTGCTCCAGCAGGCCAAGCAGATAATCGCTCCTGTCCTGCAGGAAGGCCGCCCACCACTGCATCGCCAGTTCATTCAGATAGGACAGCAGCACGTCGTCCTTACTCTGAAAATTCCGGTAGAAGGACACGCGGCTGACCCCCGCTCTTTCGACGATCTGGGTAATATTGATCTGCGCAAACGGCTGCGTCTGCATCAAAAGAAGCAGCGCCTGCGTGATGCTCTCGCGGACGATCTGGTTGGTTTGATTTTTCCGGCGCATAAGTTACATTTCCCCCGTTTTGTTTCAGTTGCCGCCCGGCGGCTTGATTTTTCTGTCTCTGCCGTTATAATTATGATACATTTGTATCAGAAAATCAACAAGGAGAGCAATATGCGCAGAAAAATCACGGCGGACTCTTCCGCGAATCTATATGACAGGGATTTCCCGAATTTCACTCCGGTTCCTTTGAAAATCGTGACCTCCGAAAAGGAATACACCGATGACGAGGAACTGGATGTCGCCGCGATGCAGGCCGAACTGGAGCGTTACAAAGGCGCCTCCAGCAGTTCCTGCCCCGCCGTTGCCGACTGGCTGGACGCCTTCGACGGCGCAAACGAGGTATTCGCCGTCGCACTCACCAGCCGCCTTTCCGGCTGCTTCAATGCCGCACAGATTGCCGCTGCGGATTATGTGCAGGAGCACCCCGGCCGCAGAGCCTTTGTGCTCGACTCTCTTTCCACCGGGCCGGAGCTGGAGCTGCTTGTCGAATATCTGCATACGCTGCTGCCGACGCAGCGATCTTTTGACGAAATCTGCGGCGCGCTCACCGCGTATTCCCGCCGCACGCATCTGGCTTTTGCCCTTGCCTCCCTCTCCAATTTTGCAAAAAACGGGCGCGTCAGCCCCATCCTTGCAAAGGCCGTCGGGCTTCTTGGCATCCGCGTGGTCGGACGTGCCAGCACAGAGGGCGAACTGGAAGCACAGCACAAGTGCCGCGGTGAAAAGGCCGCCATTCAAAAGCTGCTCGACGGGATGCTGGCCGAGGGATTTGCAGGCGGAAAAGTCCGCATCCGCCATTCCTTCAACCTTCCTGCCGCAGAGCTTCTCGCAGAAAAAATCCAGGAACAATTTCCGAATTGCGATGTCAAAATCGGAGAAAACCGTGGACTGTGCGTTTTCTATGCAGAAAAAGGCGGCATCCTTGTCGGATTTGAGGACGGCGCGCCGCAGGAGGAAGCATGAATCTAATGACGCAAGCCACCACCGTTTATTCGGTGGTGGCTTGTCGTTTTTTTATTCCGCACGCAGCGCCGTGACGGGATTGCACTTTGCCGCACTCTTTGACGGGATCAGGCCGCCGAGCATGGTCAGGGCTGTGCTGAGGGCGATCAGGATCAGCCCCGCCAAGGGCGGAAGCGATGCGCTGATGTTCTGCTGGCCGGTCAGGGAATGGAGAATTGCATTGCCCGGCAGGAGCAGCAGCAGTGTTACCGCGATGCCCAGTACACCGGCCAGCAGGCCGATGATGAAGGTCTCCGCGTTGAACACCTGCGAAACATTCCGTTTCGATGCGCCGATGGCACGCAGGATGCCGATCTCCTTGCGCCGCTCCATCACGCTGATGTAGGTGATTACGCCGATCATGATGGAGGAAACCACCAGCGAGATGGCCACGAACGCGATGAGCACATAGCTGATGATATTCACGATGTCCGTCACCGAGCTCATCATTGTGCCGACCATGTCCGTGTAGCGGATGACCTTGTCCTCCGCGCCGCGCGCCTCCATGCGCCGGTTGTAGTCGTCCAGAATCCCGACGATCTTTTCCTTGCTTTCAAAATCACGCGGGTAGATGCTGATCGCACCCGGCTGGTCAAAATCCGCGTAGCCGAGCTGGCTGAGATTGCTCTCCAGAGAGCTGCTGCCGCCAAGCAGGAACGCGCGCAGGAGCTCCGTCAGTTCATCCTGTCCCATGCTGAGCTGCACGGCATTTTTCAGGGTGTCGGTGTCCAGCTGCATAGCCGCGCCGGTCAAATTCTGTTCAATCACCGCGGGCAGCTTCTGTGCAAACTGCCGCATCGCCTGCTGTAAGGCAGAGCCGATCTGCTTCTCGATCGCACCGGAATAGCTCTCGAATACGGATTGCAGATAGCCCTGCGCAGCCTGCATCAGCTGCTGCTTGAGCTTTTCCACATCAAGAATCTGGGAAAGCCCGTCCGCGATCGCCTTCTGTGCCTCGTCGGTCTGTAAAAACTCTGCCATCGTTTCCCCAAACTTTTCCGGATCGGCCAGACCGTTCGCCGCGGCATAGTCGCGATAGCCCGCGTACATATCCTTCGCCAGGGCTTCCAGCTGCTCCGGTAGGACGGTGAAGTCGCCCTCGTAGACAAAAATCTTCTTCGCGCCCTCACGCAGAATTTCCTGCGCCTCCTCGGTCTGGAGATAGGCTTCAAAATATTCTCCCAGCTTCGTCGGGTCAGTCAGGCCGTTCTCCTCGGCGTACTTCTGGTAACCCTCCATGAGGTCGAGAACGAGCTGCCGCAGCGCATCCGGAGAAACCGTTAGCGTGCCGTTTTCTTCCAGAATTTTGCGCATCCCGTCGGAAAAGCGCTGCTGCGCCTCCGGCGTCTGCAAATATTGCAGGAAGTATTCACTCAGCCGCGAGTAGTCCGCAGCGGGATGCGCGGCGGCATAATCGAGGTAGCTTTCCAGTACGCCGTTCAGGAGCTTGCCGAAGGCCTCCGGGGAGAGATTCAGGTCGATATTTTTCAGCAGCGCCGCGAGGTCAAACTCCGGCAGCTCGGGCAGGTCGGTCTGGATCTGGTCTGCATCCAGCATCCCGGACAGATCCACGCCGTCCAGCGCGCCGGAGAAATCCAGAGAGCCAAACTGAAAAGCTCCCGCCAGCGCCGAGGGGTCAAAGGAGAAGAGCGAGGCCAGATCGAATCCACCGGTCGACTGCGCGCCGAAGGCTTCGCCGCTGAACACGCTGACCTCCGGCTCGGCAAGCTGCTGCTTCACGATACGGCTCTCTGCCGCCTGCTGTACCGTCGTCCGCGCCAGCTCTGCCGTATAGCCGATGCCGGAGCGGAGCATCGTCGCCGTCGCGCCGGGCGCGGGCTGCACCACGCCGCAGATGCGCAGCGTCTCGCCCTGCTCGGCCAGCGTGCGCATATAGCTTTCGTCATCCGACTTATCGCGCCAGAGGCCGTGCTCCGCGTCATAGACATAGCGGTCGGCCGCGTTGATGCGCTTGAATTCGATCCCGAGGAAATCCTCATAGGCATAAGTCTGGAAATTCTCCGGGGTTTCGATATTTTCATTCTGCGAAAATTGCCGCAGCATCTCGTCCAGCTCGACAGAATCGCGCAGGCCGAGCGTGTAGAGCATAAAATCACTGATGCCGCCGTTCGGCGAGAGCACAAGCACACATTCCTGCTCATTTTCCGGCCAGTACCCGGCCTTGATCTCGTACTGTCCTTGATACAGCTCCGCGCTCTGCGGCAGCGCGAAAAACACATCGGAGCTCATCATGGAGGCGAGCAGGCTGTTGCCGGAGCTTCCCGTTCCGAAGCCGAGCGAAGCGGAGGTCTGGTCGGGATGCACCTGCCGCACGCCGCCGGCATCCACGCGGTAGATCTGCGGAGAAATATTATAGGTATACTCGATCGCACTGGCGTAATCCTTAATGCCGCTCTCCCCGCTGTCCAGATAGCACTTCAGCGAGGTCAGGTCGTTCGCATTGACCTGGGCAAACATCGATGTGAGCATCTGATTGACCGGAACGCGCCCATCCTGTGCATCCGTTCCGCCGCCGGCTCCCATATTCGCCGTCATCATGGAGGTCAGATCCACGCCGGTGCTCTGAATTTGCAGGGGATATTCCGACAGGGTATCTTTCTCAATGGACTCTATGTAATTGTTCACGCCGTTGGACAGCGACAGGATCAGCGCGATGCCGATGATGCCGATGGAGCCGGCAAAGGCGGTCAGGATGGTGCGCGCCTTTTTGGTGCGCAGGTTGTTGAAGCTGAGCGCCAGCGAGGTAAAGATCGACATGGACGCCTTGCCCAGCCGCTTATGTACCGGCGGTTTTTCCTGCGTTTCCGGCGTGAAGGGCATGGAATCCGAACGGATGACGCCGTCCTTAAGCTTGACGATGCGCGTAGCGTAGCGCTCGGCGAGCTCCGGATTGTGCGTGACCATAACGACCAGCCGATCCTTGGCCACCTGCTTCAAAAGCTCCATGACCTGAATGCTCGTTTCCGAATCCAGCGCGCCGGTCGGCTCGTCGGCCAGCAAAATGTCGGGGTTATTGACCAGGGCACGCGCGATGGCGACGCGCTGCATCTGTCCGCCGGACATCTGTCCCGGCCGCTTGTGCGCCTGCTCACCCAGTCCCACCTGCTCCAGCGCAGCCTGCGCGCGCCGTCTGCGCTCCGCACGGGACACACCGGAGATCGTCAAGGCCAGCTCGACGTTGGCCAGCACCGTCTGATGCGGAATGAGATTATAGCTCTGGAATACAAAGCCGATCGTGTGGTTGCGGTAAGCGTCCCAGTCGCGGTCGGTATATTTTTTTGTGGAAACGCCGTTGATGATCAGATCGCCGCTGTCGTAGCGATCCAGACCACCGATGATGTTCAGCAGCGTGGTCTTGCCGGAGCCGCTGGGCCCGAGGATCGCCACGAATTCATTATCGCGCAGATTCAGGCTGACTTTGTTCAGCGCCGTCTGCACAAGGTCGCCCGTCCGATACTGTTTTTGGATCTGGTGGAGCTGTAGCATGGGAATGTCCTTTCCGGAGCCGGCTTCCCGCCGGGCAGTTACATTACTTGAATTTGTATTATAGCATACCCCGGAAGGAAAATCTGTGAGCAAACTATGAACTTTTCCTCAGCGCTTTTCATAGGCGGCGCGGTCACTCTGACATTCAAGCAAGGTGCGTCCCGCCTCCGTCAGCCGCAGATGCAGGTGCGCATCGCAGCTTTCGCGGACGGTTTCCGACATTCTGCCGTCCTGCGGTGCCAGCAGCGGATGCCCCTGCCCCAGCGGCCGGGCGCTGACCTCCAGCAGGCGCTTCCCCTGCCGCAGGAGAACGGTCGTTTCGTCCGGCGTTTGCAGATGCACGCCGCGGTAGGTGGCAAAGCGGTACTCTTTTCCTTCAAAGATCAGCGCGCAGATGCAGCCCGTGAAGCTGCCGCCCAGAAACGGGATATGCGCGACCGACAGCATAAACGCGCAGGGGCGGTCGAATTCGTTGCACTGCACCCAGAGATACGAGCGCGGGAAGGAGCGCCCGCTGTCCTTTTCCGCATAGCCGCTGCCGTCAGCAAAGCGATGCAGCTTGCCGTCCACCCAAATCTCACCGTCCACGCTGTGCTGCATACTGACTACGCCATGTCTGCACTGCATGGGAAGGTGGGCAAAGGGGCCCATGATGTCCGAGCGCAGCGGCGTCGTTTCTCCGTAGCGCAGCTCGCCCTCCACGCCCGGCAGACGCACCCGGAGCCCCCGCGGTGAAAAAACACAGCCCCCGGTATACACCGTGTCGTCCCGCGCCGAAAGATCCGGCATGGAAAACCGGCGCGCGCCCGCGCTGTCGATCATCTGCACGAAAGCGCCCTGCGCCGTCCGTCCCGGAATGAACGCGAGCATGTAGTCCCCGCAGCGCTGCTTGTAATACCAGCCCTCAAAACCGTTTTTGCGCATCTTCTGCCTCCCGCCGTCTTCTTTGAAAAGAATTCTCCCCGGAATCCGGGAAACGATACGTCCGCCGCGCCGCAAAATGCGCCAAAACTGTAGAAAAATGCAGCAAAGCTCAAATATTTCCCTCTCTTTTTATTGATTTTTACGGATTGACAGTCCCCTTGAATCGTGCTAATATCTTGTGCGCTTAAAAGTCAAATGTTCAGAATTCTCAATGAGGTGCAAATATGGCAAGACCACATACCACAAGCATGACGCAGGGCGCTCCCCTGCCGCTGCTTCTCTCCTTCCTTCTGCCTCTGCTGCTCGGGCTTCTCTTCCAGCAGCTCTATTCCATGGTGGACACCGTCGTCGTCGGCAACTATCTCGGCATGAAGGCGCTGGCGGGCGTCGGCTCGACCAGCTCCATCAACTTTCTGGTGCTCGGCCTGTGCAACGGCATCTGCGCCGGCTTCGCCATCCCTGTCGCTCAGAAATTCGGCGAGGGCGACCTGCGCGGTCTGCGCGCCTATGTCGGCAACATGATCTGGCTTGGCTCCGCCATCGCGCTGATCGTCACCCTGATCACCACCTTCGGCTGCCGTTGGTTCCTGACCCTGATGCGCACGCCGGAGGACGCCTTCCCCTATGCCTACAGCTACATTCTCCTGATCTTCGCCGGTATCCCGGCCACGATGCTTTATAACATTCTCTCCGGTATTCTCCGCTCTCTTGGCGACAGCCGCACGCCGCTGATCTTCCTGATCTTCTCCAGCCTGCTCAACGTGGCGCTTGATCTTCTGTGCGTGGTCACCTTCGACATGGGCGTTGCGGGCGCCGGTTGGGCAACGCTGTTCAGCCAGCTCATTTCCGGACTTCTCTGCCTTGTTTACATGGCGAAGAAGTTCCCCATCCTGCGCCTGAGCCGCGAGGATCTGCGTTTCCGCAAGTTCTACGCCGGGAAGCTCCTTCTGATGGGGCTGCCCATGGGGCTGCAATACTCCATCACGGCCATCGGC
>CAKUMR010000067.1 GCA_934667865.1 uncultured Oscillospiraceae bacterium
ACGTCAGCCTGCACGCCGTACATAAGGTCAAGTACCGCTTTTCCTACAATGACCGCCGCTTTGAGATCGACGTGTATCCCTTCTCCAAGGAGCGCGCCATCATGCGCGCGGCGCTGCCCGCTTCGGACGGCACAGTCGACGCGCCTCCGGAGATCCACATTCTCCGCGAGGTCACGAACGACCCCGCCTACCGCAATACCCAGCTTGCAAGAAATCAGAAACTGTAAAACACGATCGCCGCGGGAAACCCGCGGCGATCGATTGTTTTATGCCGTTTTTCTTCGTCCCGGCAGCTCCGCCAGCACGATGGCCGCGAGCATCAGGCCGCAGCCGAGAAGCTCCCGCGCGCTCAGGCGCTCGTGCAGCAGCAGTGCGCCGAACACGGCGGCAAAAAAGGATTCCAGACTCAGAAGGAGCGACACCAAGACCGGATTGCCGTCCCGCTGCGCCAGCGTTTGCAGCGTGTAGCCCACGCAGCTGGACAGCACCGCGATATAGGCAAGCGGCCACAAGCAGGAGAGCACCGCCGCGCCCGTAATGGTCTCTCTGCCGAGGAAGAGCGCCGAAAGCAGCGCTGCCGTCAGAAACTGTCCGCAGGACAGGACAAGGCCGTCCACCCTTTGGACAAAATGATCCACCGCAAGGATCTGCACCGCAAAAAGCGCGGCGCAGGCCAGCAGCCACAGGTCGGACGGCGCGACGGAAAAGCCGCCGGAAATGCACAGGAAGTACATCCCCGCCACCGCGACCGCGACCGCAAGCCAGATGCGAGGCGCGGGCTTTTTCTTTGTAAAAATGCCCGCCAATGGTACCAGCACGATATAAAGCGCGGTGATAAACCCGGCCTTACCCGCCGAAGCACCCGCCGCCAGTCCATACTGCTGGGCATTGGATGCGGCAAACAGCGCCGCGCCGCTGAGCAGGCTGCCGAGCACGATGTCGCGCAGAGCGCCGCCCTTTCTTCGCAGCAGGCACACAGGAAGAAGCACCAGAAATGCGATAAAAAACCGCAGGGCGCTGATCGTGAATGGGCCGAGGTATTCCGAGCAGACGCTCTGCGCGGAAAACGCAGCGCCCCAGATCATCGCTGTCAGAAGCGGAAGAAGGGTCTGCCGGAGATTGCGTTTCATATTCTCTCTTTCTCCCCCGGTACATTATGCCTCGTCCAGCTTTTCCAGCGCGGCGATGCGAATGCACAGGCAGAAGATCTCCATCGCCTGCTTCAGCTCCTCCACCGGCGGCAGCGAGGGCGCGATGCGGATATTGCTGTCCTGCGGATCGCGGCCGTAGGGATAGGTCGCGCCGGCGCCCGTCATGGTCACGCCCGCCTCCCTGCACAGTGCAAGCGCACGCTTCGCCGTGCCGGGCATGGCATAGAAGGAAATGAAGTAGCCGCCCTGCGGCCGCGTCCAGCGCGCGATTTCAAGCGGCGCGATCTCGCGGTCCAGCGAATCCAGAACTGCGGTGAACTTCGGCGCAAGGAGCGCTGCGTGCTTCTGCATCAGCGCCAGCGTGTGCGCCCTGTCCTGAAGATAACGCACGTGGCGAAGCTGGTTGACCTTGTCGTAGCTGATCGTCTGATAGGTCAGCAGCGACAGAAGATACTTCATATTCTCCTCCGAGGCGGCCATGCAGGCCACGCCCGCCCCGGGGAAGGTGATCTTGGAGGTCGAGGCAAATTCATAGACCATGTCGGCATTGCCCTGCGCACGGCAGAGCGAGAGCATATCGCGGAAGGGCACAAATTCGCCATAGATCTCGTGGATGCAATAGGCGTTATCCCACATGAGGGCAAAGTCCGGCGCGGCCGGGCGCAGCGCGGCGATGCGGTCGACCGTTTCATCGGAATAGATGATGCCGTCGGGGTTGGAGTACTTCGGCACGCACCACATGCCCTTGACCGCCGGATCCTTGACAGCTTCTTCGACCGCGTCCATATCCGGGCCGCTTTCCGTCATGGGGATGCAGATCAGCTCCATGCCGAAGCTCTCGGAGATCTTGAAATGCCGGTCGTAGCCGGGCGACGGGCAGAGGAAGCGCACGACGGGCTCCTTCGCCCACGGACGCGGCGAGTGCCTCAGGCCGTGGGTGTAGGCCTTGGCGATCAGATCGTACATCAGGTTCAGGCTGGCATTGCCGCCGACGAAGATCTCCTCCGGCTTCGTGCCGAGGAGCTCCGCAAAGAGCTTTCTTGCCGAGGGCAGACCTGCCAGCTCGCCGTAGTTGCGTGCGTCGATGCCTCCGTCCATACAGTCGGAGGGGCCTGACAGGACGGTCAGCAGGTCGCTCGTCATGTCAAGCTGCGCCTTGGAGGGCTTGCCGCGCGCCATGTTCAGGCTCAGGTGCAGCGCTGCATACTCCTGCAATTTTTCCCGCAGAGCAGCCAGCTCTGCCGTGCGCTCCTGTTTCGTATACTGTGCATAGGGCTTCATAACGGTTCTTCCTTTCCGGAGGTTTATTTTCTACATCTTACTCTGCGAACACCAAAATGTCAATTCTTTTTTGTCATTCTGATAAAAACATTTGTCTTTATATGGAGGATAAAATTGATGTCCGCACCGTCGCTTGCATTTTCCCCCGCATCGGTGTATGATAAGAGCGAAACAACGAGAATGGACTGATCCGATTGCAGAACTATTTTGAACCGAATATGACCCCGAAGCAGATCAACGCCATGTCCGCGCTGGCGCTGGCACACATCGGCGATGCCGTTTTTGAGCTGCTGGTGCGCAGCCGCCTGTGTCTAAACGGCGGCAGCACGAACGGAAAGCTGCACCGCGACACCGTCGCGCAGGTCTGCGCGGGCGCCCAGGCCGCGTTTGCCGGCCGAATGCTCGCGGCACTGACCGAGGAGGAGGCTGCCTACTACCGCCGCGGCCGCAATGCCCATCCCCATGGGATTCCCAAAAATACCACGCCCTCCCAGTATGCCAAGGCGACCGGCCTGGAGGCGCTCTTCGGCGCACTGTTTCTGCTCGGCCGGATGCAGCGCGCAAACGAGCTGTTTGCCGCATTTATGGAGGTACCCGATGCCCTTTGATGCCATTTTTCTCAGCGCCGTCCGGCAGGAGCTTCTGCCGCTCACCGGCAGCCGGGTCGATAAGATCCAGCAGCCCTCGCGCGACACCGTCCTTCTGCATCTGCGCGGCAGGGACGGCGGCGGCAGGCTGCTACTGTCGGCCAATGTCAACCGCCCGCGCATCCATCTGACGCAGGCTTCCTTTGAAAATCCGGCGCAGCCGCCCATGTTCTGTATGCTGCTGCGCAAGCATCTGACCGGCGGCCGTCTGGCGGAGATTACCCAGCCGCCCGCGGAGCGCAGCGTGTCCCTCGTTTTTGACTGTACCGACGAGATGGGTGTCCCCTGCCGCAAAAAGCTGATTCTGGAGCTGATGGGCCGCAATTCCAATCTGATCCTGACCGGCGCGGACGGGCGCATCCTCGACTGTCTGCGGCGCGTGGATTTTGAGATGTCCGAGCTGCGGCAGGTTCTGCCCGGCCTGTTCTATCACGATCCGCCCCGGCAGGATAAGCGCATCCCAGCCGAAACGGACACAGCCGAACTCATCTGCCTGCTGGACGCAGCCGAGTCCGGCCGCCGTCTGGATAAGTGGCTGCTGGACACCTTTGCCGGCATCTCGCCGCTGATTGCACGGGAACTGAGCTTCCGCTTCACGGGTGAAACGGACACGCCGCTGGGGGGGCTGGATGTCGCCGCGCTTGCGGCCTTCCTTGCACGGGAGTTTTCCCTGCCGGAGGGGTTTGTGCCGGTTCTGCTGCAAAAGGACGGCGAGCCGAAGGAGTTTTCCTACCGGGAGATCCTGCAATACGGCGATTATCTGGAGGAAACGCGCTGCGCCTCCTTCTCCGCGCTGCTCGACCGCTTCTACACGCAGACCGACCGCAGCGAACGGATGCGCCAGAAATCGCAGGCGCTGCGCAAAACCGTCACGACGCTGCACGAGCGCGTCCTGCGCAAGCTGGAGCATCAGCGACAGGAGCGCGAGGCCACGCTTGACCGCGAACAGCTCCGGCGCATGGGCGACATCGTCACGGCAAATCTGCACGCCATCTCGCGCGGGCAGACGCTGCTGCGCGCGGAGAACTTTTACGAGGCCGACGCACCCATCATCGAAATCCCGCTCAAGCCCGACCTGTCCCCCCAGCAGAACGCGGCGAAATTCTACAAGGAATACGCCAAGGCAAAAACCGCCGAAAAGGTGCTCTCACAGCAGCTATTGCAGGGCGAGCAGGAGGCGGAGTATCTGGCCGCGGTGCTGGACGAGCTTTCCCGCGCGGAAAGTGAGAGCGACCTTGCCGAGATCCGGCAGGAGCTGGAAGCCGGCGGCTACGTCCGTCCCGCCGACCGCCGCAAACAGCCGAAGCTGCCCGCCTCCAGACCGATGGAGTTCACCTCCTCCGACGGCTACCGGATTTCGGTCGGCCGGAACAACCGGCAGAACGATCAGCTTTCCATGAAAACCGCCCGCAAGGACGACCTCTGGCTGCACATCCAGAAATTCCATGGAACGCACGTCATCATCTCCTGCGCGGGTGTGCGCCCGCCCGACCGGACGGTCACGGAGGCCGCGATGCTGGCCGCCTTCTACTCGCAGGCGAAAAACGGGCAGAACGTTCCCGTGGACGTCACGCAGGTGCGCAATCTGCGCAAGCCGAATGGCGCGAAGCCCGGCATGGTCGTCTATGACCACTATCAGACGGTGATCGTCACACCGGACGCCGCGCTGCCCGATGCGCTGAAAACGAAATAACCGGCGCCGGGAATCCCCGGCGCCGGTCGTTATTTTACGGATCATTCGATTCCCGTGACGGTGTAGTCCTCCGCTTCGACCGCTTCCTTCAGGCGCTCGTCCAAAACGGGCGTGTTCAGCGTCACGATCGCCGTTCCCTTTTCGTGGCTGACCTCAGCGGAGTCGACCTCCGGCAGTGCTTCGAGCGCCTTCTGCACCGTCGCCTCGCAGTGGCCGCACATCATGCCCTCGATGCGGATCGTGCGCACGGTGCCCTGCGGCTTCGTTTTTGCCCGGCGGCGATGGTCATGCCGCGGGTCGCGCAGCTTGCAGAAATTCAGCCGCAGCGCGTTGGACACTACGCAGAAGCTCGACAGGCTCATGGCTGCCGCGCCGAACATGGGATTGAGCGTCAGGCCCAGCGCCACGAAGCAGCCCGCCGCCAGAGGGATGCCGATCACATTGTAGATAAAGGCCCAGAACAGATTTTCGTGGATGTTGCGCAGGGTCGCACGGCTCAGACGGATGGCCGCCGGAACGTCCATCAGGCTGCTTTTCATCAGCACAACGTCCGCCGCGTCAATGGCGACGTCCGCGCCCGCGCCGATGGCCACGCCGATGTCCGCACGCGTCAGTGCCGGAGCGTCGTTGATGCCGTCGCCCACCATGGCGACGCGCCCCTGCTGCTTCAGGCGGCGGATGACCGCTTCCTTGCCGTCCGGCAGAACACCCGCGATCACCTCATCCACGCCCGCCTGCGCACCGATGGCTTTGGCCGTGCGCTCGTTGTCGCCCGTCAGCATGACAACGCGGATGCCCATGCCCTGCAATTCGTGCACCGCCTGCGCGCTGTCCGGCTTGATGGCGTCGGCCACGGCGATCATGCCGAGCAGCCGTCCGCCGCGGGCAAACAGGAGCGGCGTTTTCCCCTCGCCCGCCAGCGTCTGCGCGTGCTGTTGGATTGTAGCCGGAACCTCGATCTGACCGGAAAGATAGTTCAGGCTGCCGCCCGTCAGCGCTTCGCCATTCTGCATGGCCGTCAGGCCATTCCCGGGCAGGGCGGAAAAGTCCGTCACCTCTGCCGCCGTCATTCCCAATTCGCCGCACCGGACGACGATCGCTTTGGCCAGCGGATGTTCACTGCGTGCCTCCAGCGCCAGCGCCGCGGAAAGAAGCTCCGTTTCCGTCACGCCCCCGACTGGAACGATGTCCGTCACACGCGGCTCGCCGCTCGTGATCGTGCCGGTTTTATCCAGCGCGACGATCTGCGCTTTCCCCGTTTCCTCCAGGGAAACCGCCGTTTTGAACAAAATGCCGTTCTTCGCGCCGAGACCGTTGCCAACCATGATTGCCACCGGCGTGGCAAGTCCCAGCGCGCAGGGACAGGAAATGACCAGCACGGAAATGCCCCGCGCCAGCGCATAGCTGAAGGGCTTGCCGATCAGCAGCCACACGATCAGCGTCACGATGGAAATGGCAATGACCGTCGGAACGAACACGCCGGACACCCGGTCGGCGACCTTTGCGATCGGCGCCTTCGTCGCCGCCGCATCGCTGACCATCTTGATGATCTGCGACAGCGTGGTGTCCTCGCCCACGCGCGTCGCCTCGCAGCGCAGGAAGCCGGACTGGTTGACCGTCGCAGCGGAAACGCCGTCCCCCGGCCCCTTGTCTGCGGGGATGCTCTCGCCGGTCAGGGCCGCCTCGTTGACCGCGCTGCTGCCCTCAAGCACGACGCCGTCGACCGGGATGTTTTCGCCCGGCCGCACGACGAACACATCGCCCTTGCGCACCTGCGCGATGGGGACCGTGACCTCCTGGCCGTCGCGCAGGAGCCGCGCCGTCTTGGGCACGAGCTTCATGAGGCTCTTGAGGGCATTGGTCGTCTTGCCCTTGGAGCGCGCCTCGAGCATTTTACCGACGGTGATCAGCGT
>CAKUMR010000068.1 GCA_934667865.1 uncultured Oscillospiraceae bacterium
CCATATAGGGCTGCTCCGCCGGGACCTTTTCCAGGAAGTCCTTGGCTTCTTCCATCGTGCAGATGTCCGCGCCAACGGCCACCTCGACCACACCGGCAAAGCCCAGCTCTTTCATCGCAGCGGTGAACTTTTCCGGAGTGGAATGCTTGCCGAATTGGCCGATAAAGGCCGGGGCAACGATCGCAATGACCTTCTCTCCCTCCATGATCGCACGGACGACCTGATAGATCTGTCCCTTGTCCACGATCGCGCCGAAGGGGCAGTTGACCAGACACTGGCCGCAGGCCACGCACTTGTCCTGATTGATGACCGCGCGGCCGTTGGCGTCCTTCTGGATGGCATCCATGCCGCAGACGGACTGACAGGGGCTCTCGATCATGGTAATGGCGTGGTAGGGGCAGGCCTTGGAGCAGCGACCGCACTTGATGCAGGCATTCTGGTCAATGCAGCTTTTTCCGTTGACAAAGCGGATGGCGTCCTTCGGGCAGACCTGATGGCAGGAGGCGGCCAGACAGTTCTGGCACAGCTCCGTGACGCGGTACTGCTTCGAGGGGCAGGCGTGGCAGGCATAGGGAATGATATTGATAAGCGGCGGCTCATAATACTGCTCCGCAATAGCCGCGTGATCCATGCCCTCGGTCAGCAGGCTGCGCTGCTGCACGGGCTGGAGCGACAGGCCCATGGCCAGCCGGATGCGCTCGCCCGCAATGGCGCGCTCCAGAAAAATGGACTCCCGGTGCAGGGGGTTCTCTCCCGGAACAATGACATAGGGAAGATCCTCTGCCTTCGTATAGTCGCTGCTCTCGTAAGCCATGCGTGCAACCTCGGTAAAGACCTTCTTCCGGATGTCCGTGATCAGAGACGGAATTCCTCTCATTGTTTTCTCCTTCGTGAGCTGAAAATTCAACTACATTTTATCACAGCGTCTGCCCCGCCGCAACTGTCATTGCAGCCATAGTGTCACTTTTTTATTATTTCATTTTCCAATAATTAAGATACAATATATGAATTTTCCAAATAGGAAATCCCGGTGTATAATGTGGCTGTAAGCAAAAAACGAAGGGAGATGTCCACCATGTTCCAAGCAGCCCCGCGTATGCAGGCTCTGCCCTTTTCCGGCATCCGTGTGATGATGGAGCGGGCAAACCAGATGGCCCGCGACGGCATCGACGTGATCCACATGGAGATCGGGCGGCCGGATTTTGACACCCCGCAGCTCATCAAGGACGCACTTTATCAGAGCGTGCAGGGCGGCAACGTATTCTATACCTCAAACTACGGCACGAATGAGCTCCGGCAGGCGATCTGCCGCAAGCTGGCGCGCGACAACCAGATCACCTACGCCCCGGAGGAAATTCTTGTGACCGTCGGCGTGGGCGAGGGCACCTATGCCGCCATCGCCGCCTTTCTGAACGAGGGCGACGAGATCCTCGTCCCGGATCCCGTATGGCTCAACTACCTCCATGTGCCGCAGTTTTTCGGAGCAAAGCCTGTGACCTACGGCCTGCGCGAGGGAAACGGTTACCAGATCGACCCGGAGGAGATCTCCCGCCTGATCACGCCGCGAACGAAAATGCTCATCCTCAACACCCCCGGCAACCCCACCGGAACGGTGCAGACCCGCGAAACGCTGGAGGCGCTGGCCGCGCTGGCGGAAAAAAACGATCTCATCGTCGTTTCCGATGAGATCTACGAAAAGCTGGTCTACGGCGGTGCGGAGCACGTGAGCTTCGCCTCCCTGCCCGGAATGCGCAAGCGCACCATCACCCTCAACGGCTTCTCCAAGTGCTATTCCATGACCGGCTGGCGTCTGGGCTACGCCGCCGCGCCGAAGGAGTTCATTCAGGCAATGGTGCGTGTGCACCAGTATATCAACACCTGCGCGCCCTCCTTTGTACAGGAGGCGGGCATCACGGCGCTGGAGCAGGGCGAGGCGGAGATTGAGCGGATGCGTCTGGAATATGAGCGGCGCCGCGACTACGCGGTAAGGGCAATCAGCGCAATCCCCGGGCTTTCCTGCGTCGTACCGAACGGCGCGTTCTACATCTTCGTCAATATCAAGCCGCTGGGCATGACCTCCCGCGAGGCGGCGGACTATCTGCTCGATACCGCCCACGTCGCGACCGTTCCCGGCTCCGCCTTCGGTGCCAACGGCGAGGGCTACCTGCGGCTGTCCTACGCCTGCGCCTTTGACCGCATCGTCGAGGCAATGGCGCGCATCGAAAAGGCGCTGACCGTGCGCGGCTAACGCTCCTGCCAGACCTCTCCGAGGTGCAGGTCGAAGTGCAGCTCGCCAAAATACTGCTCCAGCGCCGCTTCAAACTGCGCCAGCGCGCCCGCGCGGATGCCGAGAGGCTGGCGGTGCGTGATCTTGTAGCAGCAGCGGTCGGGCGGCGGATTGCGCAGCTGGCTGACATAGAGCGGCCGGTAACGGCACAGCTCCGCCGCCACGGACTCCGGCGCGATCATCCAGCAGCTTTCCTCCGCCCACAGCGCGAGCAGCAGCATGATCGTGTCCGCCGTGGCGTAGGGCCGGCCGTAATTCGTCAGCCACTGGTCGTGCCAGATCTGGTACTGATCGTTCCACTTGAGAAACAGCTCCCGCGAGGGGTCCAGCTCCTCCGTATGCACGACCGGCTTGGGCACAGTGGGATGCTGGGACTGCACCAGATAGAGTTTCTCTTGAAAGACCTTCTGGCAGATGATATTCTTATAGTGGAGCGGATAAAACACCAGCGCCAGATCAATATCCCGCGCGTCGAGGATGTTGTAAAGCTCCGAGGACTGATGCGTGTGCAGCTGCAAATCGAGCGTGTTCTCGCGCAGCAGACGGCGGTAGAGCCGCGCCAGAAGGGCGGTGTTCACACTGTCCGCGCAGCCGATGTCCAGCGCCTGCCGCTCCTGCCGGGGCTGCAAATGGCAGCTCTCCTTCCAGAGCGAAACCATCCGCTCCGCCAGCGGCAGAAACTCCGCTCCCTCCCGCGTCAGCTCGATGCGCTTGAGGCCCTTGCTGCGCAGCAGCAGCGGATAGCCCAGCGATTCTTCCAGCGCGCGCAGGCGCTGACTGACCGTCGGCTGGGAGAGAAACAGCAGCTCGGACGCCTTGGTGATGCTCTGCGTCCGCACGATCATCAAAAACAGCTCCACATCGGAAAGATTCAAAGCAAGTCCCCCCTTTTTCGCTTTCATCATACTAGAAAATACAAGAAGAATCAATCGGAAAGAAGGAAAATATTATGTCTGTTGGTTGCCGTATCCGCCGGGACTTTCCCCGTCCCGACCGCGCGCTGGTCGAAGCCTTCCGCGGCCTGCCCGTCGCCAATCTGGACGACTGCATGGGCCGCATCGCCGCCGTGGACGCCGGGCTGAAAAACGTCAACAAAACGCCGCTGCTCGGCGTAGCCTTCACCGTTCGCTGCCCCGCCGGGGACAATCTGATGTTCCACAAGGCGCTCGATCTGGCGCAGCCCGGCGACATTCTGGTCATCGCCTCCGGCGGCAGCCTGAGCCGTTCCCTCTGCGGCGAGATCATGAGCACCTACGCCCGCAGCCGCGGCATTGCCGGCTTTGTCGTCGACGGCTGCATCCGCGACTATGACGAGCTCTCCGCGCTGACGGACTTCCCCGTCTATGCCCGAGGCGTCACGCCCAACGGGCCCTATAAGAACGGCCCCGGCGAGATCAACTTCCCCGTGACGGTTGCCGGTCAGGTCATCTGCCCGGGCGACATTCTCGTGGGCGACGGCGACGGTCTGCTCGTCATCAAGCCGGAAAACGCCGCCGCGCTGGCCGAACAGGGCTGGGCCGTGCACAAAAAGGAGGAAGGCCAGATCCGCGACATTCTCGCCGGCAAGGGCTTCCCCCGCCCCTTCGTGGACGCCACGCTGGAACAGCTCGGCGTGGAATACGTGGACTGAGATGGCGCCCGCGATCGTTTTCCGCCACGCCGGAGATCAGGCGCTTCTGGTGGAATTTGAAAACGAGATCAGTCTGGAGGTCAGCGCAAAGGTCAAGCGCCTGATGGCCGCGCTGGCAGCCCAATCTCTCCCCGGTCTGGGCGAGCTCGTCCCGGCCTACCGCTCTCTTCTGGTACATTACGACCCGGAACGGCTGTCCTGGCATGACCTGACCGCGCTGATCCGCAAGCTCTCCGAGAGCGCCTCCGCGCTACCGGAGGACCCCGCCTCCGGGCTGATCACGGAAATTCCCGTTTGCTACGAGGGCGAATACGCAGCCGACCTTATGGAGATCGCCGCACTGGAGCACAAAACGCCGGAGGAGATCATCCGCATCCACAGCCAGAGCGACTACTATGTGTATATGCTCGGCTTCGCGCCCGGCCATCCCTACGGCGCGCGGATGAAGAATCCCTTCTCCTTCAAGCGCCGCCAGACGCCGCGGGTCAAAATTCCCGCCGGGAGCATCGTCGTCCAGCTCGGCCTGAGCGACATCATTCCCTTTGATCAGCCCTGCGGCTGGAATATCATCGGCACCACGCCCGTCCCCGCCTACGACCCCCGGAAGGAAAATCCCTTCCTGCTGCAAGCCGGGCAATGGATGCGGCACATTCCTATCAGCAGGGAAGAATTCGCCGAGATCCGCGGACAGGTCGAGGCCGGCACCTACGTTCCCAAAACCTACCGGAAGGAGAAAACGCCATGCAAGTGATCGTGGAAAACGGCGGGCTTCTGACCACCGTGCAGGATCTGGGGCGCAGAGGCTATGAGCGCTACGGCGTGCCGGTCTCCGGCGCGATGGACGCCCCGGCGCTGGAAAGCGCCAATCTTCTGGTCGGCAACGACCCCGGCGAAGCCGGGCTGGAGATCACGCTCCTTGGCCCCACGCTGCGCTTTGAAGCACCGGCGGTGCTCGCCGTGACCGGCGCGGATCTGGGGCTGCAATGCAATGGGCAGGAGGTTTCCACCGGCCGCGCCTTCTCCGTCCGTCCCGGCGATGTCGTGTCCTTCACCGGGCCGCGCTCCGGCTGCCGCGCCTACCTCGCCTTCGCGGGCGGGCTTGCGCTGGAAGAAGTGCTGGGCAGCCGTTCGACCACGGCGCGCTTCTCCATCGGCGGTTATCAGGGCCGCCGCCTGCAAAAGGGCGACGTGCTTCCGCTCCGGCACAGCGTGGAAACACTTCCCGGGATGCAGCGCCGCGTGCTCGCGCAGGAACCGCCCGAGCCGGGCGTGCGCACCGTGCGGGTGCTGATGGGCCCGCAGGACGACCGCTTCACGCAGGCGGGGCTGGACACCTTTCTGCACGAAACCTACACCGTCAGCGCCGAGTCCGACCGGATGGGCTACCGTCTGGACGGACCGGTCATCGAGCACAAAACGGACGGCAACATCATCTCCGACGGCATCGTCACCGGCTCCATTCAGGTGCCGTCCGACGGCAAGCCCATCGTAATGCTGGCCGACCACCAGACCGTCGGCGGCTATACCAAGATCGCCACCGTTATCACGGTCGACCTGCCGATCCTCGCGCAGTGCAAGGCCGGCGACCGCATCCGTTTCGCCGCCGTCGATCCGGATACCGCACAGCGCGAGCTGATCGCCGGGCGCAAGCGCCTGCGCGCGCTTCGGGAGCGGCTGGCCGCTCCGTCCGCAAAACAGTACCGGATCCACGTCGGCGCGCAGACCTTCGACGTGAAAATTGAACAATGGGAGGAATCATCATGCACTACCAAATCGACCTGAACAGCGATATGGGCGAGAGCTTTGGCGCCTACAAGCTGGGAAACGACGCGGAGATCATCCAATATGTCACCTCCGCAAACATTGCCTGCGGCTGGCACGCCGGCGACCCCATGGTCATGGACCGCACCGTCAAGGCAGCAGCCGCGCGCGGTGTCGCCGTCGGCGCGCACCCCGGCTACCCGGATCTCATGGGCTTCGGCCGCAGAAAAATGACGCTCAGCCCGCTGGAAACCAAAAACTATGTAAAATACCAGATCGGCGCGCTGTGGGCCTTTGCAAAGTCCGAGGGACTGAAGCTCCAGCACGTCGCGCCGCACGGCTCGCTCGGCAATCTCTGCCAGTACGACCGGGAAACCTCCCGTGCCATCTGCGAGGCCGTCTATGAGATCGACCCCTCCATCATGATCTACTACTGCGCCGGCGCCGTACTGGGCGAGGAGGCGGAAAAACTGGGTCTGACCGCCAAATCCGAGATCTTCGCCGACCGCGCCTACATGGACGACCTCTCCCTTGTGCCGCGCTCCATGCCGGGCGCGATGATCACGGACGAGGACATCGCCATTGCGCGCTGCATCCGCATGGTCAAGGAGGGCAAGGTCACCTCCCTGAACGGCAAAGAGTTGGACATCCGCGGCGATACGCTTTGCGTCCACGGCGACGGCGCGAAGGCGCTGGCTTTTGTGGAAAAAATTCGGGCCGCCTTCACCGCAGAAGGCATTGAAATTCGGAATTTTCAGTAAAGGAGCGTAAATTCAGATGAACGCATATGTCGAAAAAGTGATCGCGGGCGTGAAGGAACGCCATGGCAGCGAGCCGGAATTCGTGCAGACGGTAGAAGAGGTTCTGTCCTCGCTGTCGCCGGTAATCGACCGTCATCCCGAGTACGAGAAGGCCGACCTGCTGACGAGAATGGTCGAGCCGGAGCGGATGTTCACCTTCCGCGTGGTGTGGATGGACGACGCCGG
>CAKUMR010000069.1 GCA_934667865.1 uncultured Oscillospiraceae bacterium
CCAGTCCGTCAACAGTGACGCGCTGTATGCCGACCTTCTTTCCTGCCTGAAAAACCGCGTCAGCGGCAGCCGCGCGGCGACGTATTACGCGCCGTCGGAGTCCGGCGGCGTGGAGGATTACGGCGGCAGCTATGTTGAGATCGACCTGACCAACCAGATGGTCTACTGCTACAAGGATCATGCGCTGGTCGTGAGCGCGCCCATCGTTTCCGGCTGCGTGGCCAACGGCTGGGACACGCCGGAGGGCGTGTATACCATCAAGAGCAAGGACACCAACCGCTATCTCTCCGGCCCCGGCTACCGCGACTGGGTCGAGTGTTTCATGCCCTTCAACGGCGGCATCGGCCTGCACGACGCCTCGTGGCGGACGGTATTCGGCGGCACGCGCTATCTCTACCGCGGCAGCCACGGCTGCATCAATATTCCCAGAAATCAGGCGCTGACAATTCTGGCAAATGTCCGCATCGGCACCTATGTCATTGTCCACGGCGGCCTGAAGAGCGTGGAGGGCAGAACGCAGGTCTGGAGCGGCACGACGAGCTACACGCTCACGCCGGGCTCCGCGCCCGTCAAGCTGGACGTGCGTCCCAGCGGGGACGCGGCCATCAGCCAGTATGAGTCCATGGACCCCTCGGTCTGCACCGTGTCGCAGGATGGCGTCATCACCCCGGTGGGCGAAGGGACCTGCACGGTCTACGCCTATTCCGAGGGCACGCAGGTCTATAAGGACGGCGAGTGTGCGATCACCGTCACGGTCAAAAAGCAGACCCAGACGATCTACGCGCCGGAAAGCCTCGTTCTTAATCCCGGCGATAAGACTTCGCTGAATGCCAGCGCTTCCTCCGGCGCGGCGCTGCGCTACGAAAGCTCCGACCTGACGGTCGCCTCCGTGAGTGCGGACGGCACGGTCACGGCGGCTGCAGCGGGCAGCTGCGAGATCACGATCACCGCGCCGGGCAGCGCGGCCTATGCGCAGGCGACGAAGAAGGTGACGGTACAGGTCGTGAAGAGGACGCAGCGGCTTTCCGGTCAGACGGCATATACCGTGCAGGTGGGCAGCGGCAGCTTCCGGCTGGACGTTACATCTTCCTCCGGCGCTGCGCTGCGCTACAGCAGCAGCGACTCCTCCGTCTGCACCGTGGATGACAGCGGCCTTGTCACCGTTGTCGGAGAGGGCAGCTGCACCATTACCGTCACGGCGGCGGAGACTGACGAATATCAGGCGGCCAGCCTGACGATCACCATCACGGTGGAGCCGAAACCGACGGAACCGACGGAACCGACAGAGCCCTCCAATGGCACCGATCCCTCGGAGGGGCCGGAGCCGACGGAGCCTTCAGAGCCATAAAAAAGCAAAACCCGCAGGTGCTTTGCATCTGCGGGTTTTTACTTGCAATCTGTGCAAAATTCCGCTACAATGGAGGAAAAGGGATGAGATGGAGGGCGAGTATGAAAAGATTTTACCGGTTTTTTCTGATTTCGCTGCTGGCGCTGCTGCTGGGCGCCTGCGGCCTGTTCCCGGAGGAGGACGACCGGCAGCCGTCCGAGCTTCCGGAGGGGACGGCGTATTTGCAGCTGCTTGAGGTCTCCGAAAGCGGCGGGGAGGTTTTTGTTACCGTCTATGCCTGCGGCAGCGACTACGAACCTCTGTCGCAGACGCGCTACCGCTTCCCGTTGGACATGGAGAATTTTACCGGCTCCTTCTGCCCGCAGAATGTGGCCGGCGCGCTTCAGGCGGAGATCTACAGCGCGGCGGAGCTGCCGGAGTATTACCGGGAGGCGGAGAAAACCGGCGGTTTTTATCCCGTCTGCTGCGAATATTCCTTCGGCGCGGACGGCAAACTGACCCGGCTGGACGATATGTACCAGCCCGCCCTGCCGGAGCCGACGGAGGAGCCCACGGAGGAATCCACCGAGCCGGAGGACTACCCTCCCTATGTGTCGGACTATGACGGCTCGCTCGGCTCGGCCGGTGCGCTGCGGGGGACGACGCTGATCGTCTCCATTTTTACCGACGACAACGCGACCTACTGGGAGCCGTCGACGGATGCCGGACTCATGGCGCAGACCCTGAACGACCTGACCGAGGCGACACAGTGGCTGACCGCGCAGGCGATGGCCTACGGCGCGGACGCACAATTCGTCTATGACTGGATGGAGCACGAGGATCTTTTCTATGAGGCGGTCTTTACGCAGGATCTGGTCATTTCCGGCATAGACGAGTATGACGCGCAGGTGGCCTTCATCGAGGAAAATATCGACGTGCAGCGCCTGATCAATAAATACTGCGCGGACAATGTGATCTATTTCTTTTATTTCAACACCGACTATGACAACGACGTGCGGCCGTGGTCGCTGGGCTACACCAGCGGCGAGGGCTTTATGACGGAGATCGTCAACCTGTATGTCAAGTTCGGGGGAGAATTCGACTCGCCGCCCGCGACCTATGCCCACGAAATTCTGCACACCTTCGGCGCGCACGATCTTTACTATTCCAGCGCGGCGATCAGTCAAAATTATGTAAACCACTGCGAGGAAACCGGATCAAACGACATCATGTACACCGTCAATTCGGAGAGCGTGATCACCGTGGACTTTACGCCGCTGGATGCCTACTATGTCGGCATCGGCCCGCGCCCTGCGGAGGTGGGGGAGTGGAACCTCTTTCCGAGCGAGCATGAAAGTTATCTTGCCGGTGGAAAAAAGTGACTATTGACAAGAATGGCGATTTCTGCTAAACTGATTGTGTGCAAATTTAATAAAAAGGAGAGAAAAAATGGGCATTGTTTCGTTGATTCTTGGCATCTTGGCAACGGTGTTCGGCATCTTCTGCCTGGTTCCCGGCATTTCCTACTATGGCTGGATCGGCATCGTTCTCGGTGTTGTCGGTATCGTCCTTGCAGCGCTGGCCAACAAGAAGGAAAAGAAGGGCATCAACACCGCCGGTCTGGTTCTTTCTATCATCGGCACGGTTCTGTGTGCGATCCTGTTCATCGCCTGCGTCGCCTGCCATACCGCATTGGTTTCCGCTTAATTCTTACGTAGCCAAGGAAAACGGTGCAACCCTTCCGGGTTGCGCCGTTTTATTAAAAAGGGAGGGCTTTCCATGTTGCCCTATTTTCATATTTTCGGCCTGACGCTTCCCGCCTATGGCGTGATGCTGGTGCTCGGCTTTCTTGCGGCAGCCTTCTTTGGCGCGTGGCGTGTGAAACGCGCCGGGCTGTGCGTGGAGGATTTCACGGTCATCGCCGCGCTCGGCTCCGGGATCGGGCTGCTCGGCGGCGTGCTGCTCTTTGCCGTCGTGACCTATACGCCGGCACAGGCGTGGGCGCTGCTGTGTGCGGGAGAATTCCGTCAGCTTTTCGGCGGCATTGTGTTCTACGGTGCGCTGCTTGCCGGTCTGCTTGGCGGACTGCTCGGAAGCCGGCTTGCAAAGGCGGATCTGCGCGATTACATCAATCCCGTTGCGCCCGCTCTTCCACTGGGTCATGCGATCGGCCGGGTCGGATGCTTCCTGACCGGCTGCTGCTACGGCCGCCCGACGGAAAGCTGCCTCGGCGTGGTATTTTCCCATCCGGTCGGCGGCGCACCCGTGGGCGTGAAGCTGCTGCCGGTGCAGCTCTTTGAGTCGGCGGCGGATCTTGTGATCTTTGCACTGCTGCTGTTGCTTCTGAAAAAGCGGCGCAGCCGCTACGACGGCCTTGCCTGGTATTGCGTGCTGTACGGCCTTGCACGCTTTGTGCTGGAGTTTTTCCGCTATGACAGCATCCGCGGTGCAATCCTCTTCCTGTCCACCTCCCAGTGGCTCAGCCTTGTGCTGTGGCTTCTGGCAGGCGTGCTGTTCTTCCTCGGCGCCAGAGAACGGAAGGGAGAAGCTCATGCGATATAAATGCCTGGTGCTGGATCACGACGACACCGTGGTCAACAGCACCGCAACCATCCACTATCCGTCCTTTCTGGCCTACCTGCATGAGGTGCGGCCCGGTGCGTATTATTCGCTGGAGGATTATTTCCGCTGGAATTTTGAGCCGGGCGTGCTGGAATTTTTCCGCGATGTCGTAGGCTTTTCCGAGGAGGAGCTGACGGCGGAATTCCACTTCTGGCAGGACTATGTCCGCACGCGCGTGCCGGAGGCTTACCCCGGCATCCGGGAGATTTTGCAGCGCCACCGCGCAGCGGGCGGGCTGATCGCGGTGATCTCCCATTCGGTCAGCGCGAACATCCTGCGCGACTACCGGGAGAACGACCTGCCGGAGCCGGACGCGGTCTACGGCTGGGAGCTGCCGCCGGAGCAGCGCAAGCCGAATGTCTGGCCGATGGAGGATCTGATGCGGCGCTTTGCGCTGAAGCCGCAGGACATTCTGATGGTGGATGATCTGAAGCCGGGCTATGATATGTGCCGCGCCTGCGGCGTGCCCTTTGCGGCGGCGGGCTGGGCGAACGACGTCCCGGAGATCGAAGGGTTCATGCGGAAAAACTGCGATTTTTATTTCAAAACCGTAAAAGAACTGGACGATTTCCTGAAAAAAGTCAATTGTTAAACAAAAAACGACCCGGGCGCGTGCGAGAGGCACGCACCCGGGTTTCTTATCCGAAAATTGCAGGTTCGATCGCAATGGCGGCGGGGTTTTCGTCGATATAACGCCATACCTCCAGATATTCCTTCTCATTGCGAAGCACACGATCATAAAAGGATTTCTGCCAGATGTTCCCACTGCGCGCCTTCCGCGACACGCCGGATTTGTAAAGACCAACGACCGAAGAGAGCGTAGGGAACGGTCTTGACTGTTCCGCACAGTGAGAAAAGACAAAAATCACATGGATGTGATCCTGCATGAGCACATATTTGTCGACTCTGACGTTGGAAAAGTGTCCGGCAATGTTCCGCAGCTCCTGTTCTGCGAGGCTGCCGAGTGCGGTCGGAGCCTCCGGCAGACCGAACAGAGGCCTGCGCCGGTCGGTACAGATCGTAACAAAGTAGTAATTCGCCTGGGAGTAATCATAAGAGGGCAGACGCAGGGCTTTCCGGTTCGGGAGCGCCATGGAGGGACCTCCTTTTATGATTGCGGAACGGTCAAGACCGTTCCCTACGAGATTGCGGCGGAACGGTCAAGACCGTTCCCTACAGAATGGCTGTGGAACGGACAAGAGCGTGTTTTTCTATCCGGTTTAAATTTCCATAATGACCGGCAGGATCATCGGGTTGCGCTTGGTGTTCTTGAACAGGAACTGGCTCAGATCGCCCTTGATGGTGGATTTGATCGTCGCCCAGTCGGAGATGTTGCGCGCCTGACAGGTTTCCAGAGAGTGCGCGGCAACCATTTTCATGGCATCCATCAGATCCTCGTTGTCCTTCATGTAGACGAAGCCGCGGCTGATGATGTCCGGGCCGGAGAGAACGGAGCCGTCCTCGCTGGACAGGTTGACGCAAACAACGATCATGCCGTCCTGCGCCAGATGCTTGCGGTCGCGCAGCACGACGCTTCCCACGTCGCCCACGCCGGTACCGTCCACGAGGATCTTGCCTGCCGGGACCGTGCCGCCCAGACGGCAGGTCTTGGGGGTACATTCGATCACGCGGCCGATGTCACTGATGAGGATATTTTTCGGATTCATGCCCATCTGACGGGCGAGAGCGGCGTGCTTTTGCAGGTGCCGCTGTTCGCCGTGGACGGGAATGAAGAACTTCGGCTTCGTCAGCGCGTGGATGATCTTCAGCTCCTCGCAGCAGGCATGGCCGGAAACGTGCAGGCCTTCCAGCCGGTCGTAGACCACGTCCGCGCCCTTGCGGTAGAGCTCATTGATGATGCGGGAGATGGATTTTTCATTGCCGGGAATGGCGGAGGCCGAGATAATCACGTGGTCGCCCGGCTGAATCTCCACCTGCCGGTGGCTGGAAAAGGCCATGCGGTACAGGGCGGACATATCCTCGCCCTGTGAGCCGGTGGAAACGATGACCAGCTTGTCCTTCGGCACGGACTTGATCTGGTTGATGTCCACCAGCGTGCCCTCCGGGATGGTGAGATAGCCCAGCTCCGTGGCGACCTTGAGGATGTTTTCCATGCTGCGTCCGGTGACGGCGACCCTGCGGCCGTAGCGGTGGGCGATGGCCAGCACCGCTTGGATGCGGTGCATATTTGAGGCGAAGGTCGTGACGATGATGCGGTTCTTGCAGCCCTTGAAGTGGCGGTCAAAGCTCTCGGCCACGGTGGATTCCGAGGGCGTGTAGCCGGGACGCTCGACATTGGTCGAGTCGCACAGCAGGGCGTAGACGCCCTCCTTGCCGAGCATGCCGAAGCGGCCGAGGTCCGTCATGCCGTCCTCCGACGTGGGGTCGATCTTGAAGTCGCCCGTAAAGAGCACGGTGCCGACCGGCGTATGGATGGCAAAGGCGACGGC
>CAKUMR010000070.1 GCA_934667865.1 uncultured Oscillospiraceae bacterium
TGGCCGACCTGGTGCGGCAGCTGTATGAGCTGGGCGTGGTGGATGCGTCTTTCATCGGCCTGGATTCCACGCCCGTCATGGCGAACACCAGGCAGAACAAGCCAAAATCCTTTGCAAAAAGCAAGTTCTCCAAGGAAAACCACCCGAAAAGCGACCCGGATTGCGCCCTGGGTGTCCATTCGGCTTCCAACCAGCACAATGAGCGGCGGTATGAGTTCTACTGGAGCTATAAAAGCCATGTACTGGTGGACTGCATCTCCGGGCTGCCGCTCTTTGAGCTGACCACGCCGGGCAATATCGCCGATCCCGCCGTCACCGCTGAGATCCTTGCCGAAGCTGACAGCGTGATCTCCTTAAAGGGATGCCCCTTCCTTGCTGACAAGGACTACGATGTCAAAAGCATCTGCAGTACCGTAAAAACGGTCTATGAGGGCGAGGCATTTATCCCCCTCAATCCACGCGGCACGAAAGATTCAAAGGCACTTTCTGCCGGTAATCCGGTCTGCGTGGCCGGGCTAGTTATGCACAAGGACGGAAAAACGACCAACAATGGGCGTACCCGCCAGAAATACTGCTGTCCGTTCTGCCAGTCCAAAACCGAGAGTACCATATAAAAGGGAAAAGTGAAGAGATCACAAACTGGAAATAAGAACAGCCGCAAGCGACAAGCCGCCTGTCAGATAGGCGTAAGGACTGCCGCCATCCTTGAACTGCACCTTGCAGAGCTGATAGTACCCTCTGCTATTGTCCGAGAGCACAGCCTTTTCATAGTAATCCGTCCAAGGCTCGGACTCTTCCTCCGATTCCTCGTCCTCGTCGTATCCCTCGACTTCTTTCGGTTTTTCGGAGTTCTCCGGCAGCCGAATTGCCGCCCAATACAGCTCGATTTTCTCAGAAAAATCAATTTGCGGCACGTTTTCGCTGCTGAAATAGTTATGAAGACGGTTCGTATCGTCCAGAAGCTCCTGCAAATCATCGTCTTTTCCGACGCGGCGTTCCGATGGCAAATTGTCCAGCAGGTTCTTCCAGAACGAACAGAGACATTTCGCGGAAATTATGCCAATTTATGAAAACATGATATGCATCGCGCACAACGCCTGATAAAGGCTCTCGTCAAATACGGGCTGATACTCGCTCCAAAACGCGTGCAAAAGATAGCGCATGCCCTCGTCAGTTTTCTGCGTTTGAAGTGTCGCAGGGATCACATATATCGGGCCGCGACTCTTGCGAATAGAAGGTGGTGCAGGTCGTGAGGCGCTCATACGGCAGATGTTCACCACCAATCGTTCTGCGGCTCAGAGTCCTGCTTTTGCGCGGCGCAGATATTCATCCGTGCTGAACAGATAGGTCGGTGTGTAATTGGGGAGCGGCTTGATCCTCTGATGATAGGCATCCAGGAACCATTCCGCCTGCGGGAAAAATTCCTTTTCCAGCTCGTAGATCGGCGTGATCCAGTTGCGCGCGCCGAGAACGACCGCGGGGGCGTCCAGATCGTCGAATACGGCCTGTGTTACAGTCTCCGCGAAGTCGTTGATGATCGAGCCCTTTTGGCAGGCGTCGCTGGCAATGATGATCTTGCCGGTCTTTTTGACGGAGGCGACGACCTTGTCGTAGTTGAACGGGACGATGCTGCGGGCGTCGATGACTTCGCAGCTGATGCCAAACTCGGACTCAAAGCGCTTTGCCGCTTCCAGCGCGCGATACAGCGTCGCGCCGATGGTCAGGATCGTGAGATCCTTGCCCTCGCGCTTGATGTCGGGCTCACCGATCGGGATCTCATAATACTCCGTGGGGACGCCGCCCTCATGGAACAGCTCGCCCTTGCCGTACAGCGACTGGCTCTCCAGATAGATCACAGGGTCAGTCCCGGTCAGCGCGGCGTTCAGCAGTCCCTTCGCGTCGTAGGGGGTGACGGGATACACGACCTTCAGACCCGGAACGTGCGCGCAGAGGGACGACCACTCCTGCGAATGCTGCGCGCCGTATTTTGAGCCGACGCCCATTCTGACCACGACCGGCATTTTGAGCTGCCCCGCCGTCATTGCCTGCCACTTGGGGAGCTGGTTGAGCGTCTCGTCGCCCGCGCGGCCGAGGAAGTCGCAGTACATCAGCTCCGGCACGGCGCGTCCGCCCAGCATGGCGTAGCCGACCGCTGCGGAAATGATGGCGGCCTCCGAGATCGGCGCGTTGAACAGCCGCTCGTAGGGCACGGACTTTTCCAGGCTCTTGTACGCGCCGTAGGCGCTGCCCCAGTCGCGCAGATCCTCGCCGAAGGAGATCATGGACGGATCGCGGTAGAAGCCCTCCAGGATCGCTTCAAAGATCGCGTCACGGATCTGGTAGACCGCCGCAGACGGAAGCTCCTTGCCATCCTTCAGAGCATAGCGCGCCTTCTTCTGGATCTGCTGCCAGCGCGGATTCTCCTCCATCGGCGCGAGCACGTTGGTCGGGCCGTCCGCCAGCGCCTCGCGGTGCTGGTTGGAGAACATATACTGCTCGATGGCGTTCGGATCTTTCCGCAGGTCGATCCGCGGCGAAAGCACCGGGTCGATCGCCAGCTTGAAGATCTCAAGGTTCAGCGCGCGCACGGACTGCTCCATCGCTTCGAGCTCCTGCTGCGTTGCCACGCCGTTTTCCAGAAGCTGCGCGCGGTAGTCGCTCAGCGCGTCCTGCGCGATCCACGCCTGGATCTCCTCCTGCGTTCTGTTCGGGTTCGCGTCCGAGGTGGAGTGCCCGCAGAAGCGGTAGGTCACGACATCCAGCAGCGCCGGGCCTTTGCCTTCCAGAAGGAGCTGCTTCTGACGGCGCACCGCGTCGATCACGGCAAATACGTTAAAGCCGTCGACCCGCTCCGCGTGCATCTGGTCGCGGTTGATGCCCGCGCCGATCCGCGCCAGCACCTGATACGCCATCGTCTCGCCGCAGGTCTGACCGCCCATGCCGTAGCCGTTGTTGTTGAAGTTGAACAGGACCGGCAGCCCGCCCTTTTCCTTCCACAGGGTGTTGAACTGGTCCATGGAGGCGAAGTTCATGGCCTCCCACACAGGGCCGCAGCCGACCGCGCCGTCGCCGGCGTTTGCGATGCAGATGCCTTTTTCATGCGCGAGCTTTTTGTGCAGCGCCGCGCCGGTCGCAATGGGCGCGCTGCCGCCGACGATCGCGTTGTTGGGATACACGCCGAACGGAATGAAAAACGCGTGCATGGAGTTGCCGAGCCCCTTTGCAAAGCCGTTCTCCCGGCCGAAGATCTCAGCCATAATGCCGTAGAGATAAAACCGCTGCGCCAGCTGCTGCGTGCTGCCCTGAAAATCCCGGCGGACGACCTCGAGCTGCGCGCCGTTTGAAGAGGTCTGCATGATGTGCATGAGCTGCTCATCGCTGAGCTTGCGCAGGGTCGCAAGCCCCTTGGCGATCAGCTCGCCGTGTCCGCGATGCGTGCCGAAAATGAAGTCGTGCTCATCCAGCGCATACGCCTGCCCGACCGCGGCGGCCTCCTGCCCGATGCACAGATGCGCCGGACCGGAATAGTTATACGCGACGTCACAGTATTTGCCGCTCAGGCGCAGATCCTGCATCATCGTTTCAAATTCGCGGATGGAGAGCATATCGTGGTAGATATTTTTCAGCGCTTCATCGCTGAACTCTCCGCGCACGTCCTTCATGCGCTTCTGGTATGTATTGACGGGAATGTCGTGGAATTTTTCAGCAGACGGCGCTCTGCGCTCCGTCGGGTCGATAAAAATCTGCTTTGCCATACAATTCATTCTCCTTTTCCGTTAAATTCGGATACGTCCCGTGCGCACATCAAAGCGCGGCCTGCGTATCCACCCAATGGTCGATGTGCTCCAGATTGCCGCAGAGCTGCTTCAGGAAGCGGGCGGCGGGTGCGCCGTCCAGCGCGCGATGGTCGATCGTCAGCGACAGATTGCAGCGCGGGTAGCAGAGCATTCCGTCCGGCGTTTTCTGGATGGCATAGTCGATCGTGCCGACGCCGAGGATCGCCGCCTGCGGCGGATTGATCACGGGCGTAAAGCTGCGGATCCCGAACGAGCCGAGGTTGCTGATCGTAAAGGTCGCGTTCCGGCTGCGATCCGGCGGGAGTTTTCCGGCATGGCACAGGGCCGCCAGCTCCTTCGTTTCCTCCGAAATGGCAAGCAGGCTCTTTTCCGACGCGTTCATGATCGTCGGCACGAGCAGCCCGCGCTCCGTATCGACCGCGACGCCGATATTGACGATGTCGAACATCGTCATGGAATCCGTCCCGACCCAGGCGTTGATGCCCGGGAAGTCCTCCAGCGTTTTTGCCGTGCCGTAAACGATCAGATCGCCGATCGTGATGTTCTTCGCCGCGCCCTCCGATTTTTTGAAGGCGGCGCGGCACTTTTGCAGCGCGGAAGCGTTGAAGGAGGCGTTGAGCGTGAGCTGCGCGGTGTTTTGCAGGGACGCGATCATGTTTTTGGCGATCGCCTTGCGGACATGGGTAAACGCGACGACCGTGCTGTCGTCCATCGTCTTGAGCGCCTGATGCCCTTCCGCGGCATACCGCAGGACGTCCTCTTCCAAAATTCTGCCCTCCGCGCCGCTTCCGGCAATACCGCCGAAGGCTGTGATCTTATGGAGCGCGGCGACCCGTCTGGCGCGGGGAGAGATCTTGACCGGCTGCTTTGCGTCGCAGACCGCCGCCGGTTTTGCTTCCGCGGCGGGAACGGGGCTCTGCGGTTCGGCGGCAGCCTCCGGCTGCGCGGGCGGCGTGTCGGGCACGGACTGCCCCTCCTGCCCGATGGCGCAGACCGGGGTCAGGACCGTTACGATATCGCCCTCGTCAAAATAGCGCTTGAGCACAACGCCGTCATATTCCGACGTGACGTTCATGCTGGATTTGTCCGTTTCAATGCTGAACAGATCATCGCCCGCATGAACGGTGTCTCCCGGCTGAACGAACCATTCCGCAAGCAGGCAGGATTCGTCGTTCAGCGACAGCCGCGGCATGATGACCATCCACGGGCCGTCCGCGCTGCCCGCGGCCTGCGGCGCGGATGCTTCTTCGGGAGCTTCCGGCTCCTGAGCGCTGCCGCAGGCGGCTGCCGCGGCGGCAAGCTCCGGCGGCTGCTCACCGGGTGCGCCGATGGCGCAGACCGGCGAAAGCACATTCACAACATCGCCGTCCGCACAGTAGAGCTTCAGCACCGTGCCGTCAAAGTCCGAGTCCACATCCATGCTGGACTTATCCGTTTCAATGGAAAACAGATGATCTCCTGTATGCACGGTGTCTCCCTCGTGGACGTACCACTCGGCGAGAAAGTTCGTTTCGTCGTTCAGCGACAGCCGCGGCATGATCACGATATTCGCCATGAACAGTTCACTCCTTTTGTTTTCTTTTTTATTTCGATGCTCCGATTATATATTTCGTTTCTTTTGATGTCAATATAAATATTTCATTTTAATATTTCGTTGTTTCAAATTTCAAAAACTATTGTATTTCGTTTTGCGGCATGGTATAATTTAAAATCATCAAAAGGAGCGCTGATATGAAAAAACAGGAACGACAGACCGCGATCGTCTCCATCCTCCGCGAGCGCGCGGATTGCAGCGTCACAGAGCTGAGCGCGCGATTCGGCGTATCGGCGGTCACGATCCGAAAAGACCTGACCGAGCTGGAGCAGCGCGGCGCGCTGACCCGCTCATACGGCAAGGCCGCCGTTTTGCAGGAGAACGGCCCGCGCGCCTATGCGTGCTCCGTTTCCCCGGAGAGCTTTGACGACTATCAGAAGAAGCAGACGATCGGGCAGCTTGCCGCGGAGCTGGTGCAGGATGAGGATTTTCTTTTTATCGGCCCGGGGTATACCTGTCTGGAGGTCGCCAAAAATCTGCGCAGCAAGCACAGGCTCACCGTCATTACGACCAATATCTCAGCGGCGGCGGAGCTGGCGGACGCGCCGGAGATCACGCTGCGCATCGCGCCCGGCGACTTCACAAAGCGGAACGGGACATATTATGTGACCGGCTCGGCGACGGCGGAGTACCTGTCCCAGACCTATTTTGACAAAATCTTCATCACGGTGGACGCCGTATCTCTGGAGCGCGGCTTTTTTGTGCTCGACGAGGTCACGGCGCAGATCTTCCGCGCGATCATGAAGCCGTGCAGTCAGGTGTTTATCTGCGCGGTCGATGCCAAGTTCGGGAAAAATGCCCTGACGCCGCTCGGGCCTGTGCAGCTCGCCGCGGCGGTCGTGACCAATCAGGCGCCGGGGGCGGAATTTGCCGGGTGTTTTGCGGCGGCAGGCGTGCCGGTATCTTT
>CAKUMR010000071.1 GCA_934667865.1 uncultured Oscillospiraceae bacterium
CCCTCATAGGTGTAAGCCTTCAGTGTATCTATGCCGAGATCTGGCACGAGCATCCGGTTTTTCCCCGGTACGAAGATCGTACTGTGCGCGTGAGGCCCCTTCTGACGCTGCGGATGGATGCTGCTTCCCTCGTGCTGAAACAGCGTATGCTCCCCGGTCAGGGAACCGTCGGCTCGCAGCGGGAAGATGGTTACGGAGCCGCTGGCAAAGTTCGAAACGGAGAGAAATCTGCCGTTCGGCGCCAGCGCCACATGGCAAGGGTCCGTCCCGCCGGTGGACAGGGAGGCCGAAGCGCCTTCCGGCGTGAGACAAAACAGCCCGCCGCCGAATACACCATCCAGCTCTTTCAGTTCATTGACGGCATAGAGCTTTTCTCGCTGTGGATTCAGGCAGAGATAGGATGGATTGCGGGCTGGCGCACAGGCGAGGGTTTCTATTTTGCCCTCCCCGGTCAGCTGGCAGGTATAAACGCCCTCGCCCTTGCCAAGGAAGACTTCACCGGTTCCAAAGAGAATCGGTTCGGTATAGGTTCCGACATAAAAACGTTCTGTCATCGGTTGTGCCTCACTGCCGGTTCAGCTTTTCCAGCGTTTTGCAGGTTTCAATGATGAATTCATCGCGGCGCTGCATTGCTTTTTGAATGTCGTGCTTACTCCAATCATAGAAGCCCCTGCCGGTTTTTGCGCCGAGGTCGCCGTTTTCGACCATCTCCCGGATATATGCGCCTGCTTCCTTGCTGGCGCACAGACTGGGCAGGACCGTCTGCTGGACGGACAGACCGAGATCGGTGCCGATGGCATCAAGGTGCATCAGAGGCCCCCATACGGGGAAGCGCATGGCCATTCCGGCGGCGATGGCGGTGTCTACATCCTCCGCGCTTGCAAGGCCACTCTGTACGATATCAATTGCCTCACGGATGATCGCCTGAAAGATGCGGTTGGCGAGCTGACCCGGAAGATCGCGGCGCACAAGCACCGGCGTTTTTTTCCAGCTTCGCAGCTCGACGAGCATTTTCTGCGCCATGACTTCTTCCGTCCGGTCGGACATTACGACCTCAACCAGCGGAACCAGATGCGCAGGCAGCCAGAAATGCGTTGTCATCATGCGTTCTGCATGGGTGCAGCCGGCGCTGATGTCCGTAATGCGCAGGCCGCTGGTGTTGGAACAGATCGGGACCTCCGTGGGGAGCAGCTCGTCAAGCTGGCGGAAAAGCACCTGCTTGACTTCAAGCTTTTCGATGATTGCTTCAATTACGAGAAATGCGCGCGGCACGGCGGCATTCAGATCGCCGCAGGGCTCCAGAAGCGCGGCTGCCGCGGCGGCTTCCTCCTGCGTTGCCAGACCGTTCTCCTCGCGCAGACGGATGCAGGCAAGAGCCTTCTCGCGCCCGGCGGTCGCTCGCTCAAGGGAAGTGTCAACCAGGAGAGTCGGCCTGCCGGCTAGAGCGGCCATTGCTGCGATGCCGCTGCCCATCATACCTGCGCCGACAACCAGTACATGCGTTCTTTCCATTTTCAATCCTCCTTCACGGATGGATGACGACTTTGATCGAGCCGTCCTTCTTGTGCTCAAAAAGATCGACCGCTTTTTCATATTCTTCCAGCGGGAAGGTGTGCGTCACGAGCGCCTCACCACGAATTGCGCCGGAAGAGAAAAAGTGAAAAACCTTGTCTGATACATTTGGATTCGCCTTGGAGCCGACGATACGGATCTCGTTGAAGTTTACGATATTGAGCGGAACACACACCTCGTCCAGCTTGTAATTTGCAATAATTGCGACTGCACCGGCTTTGCGAACCATGCGAACAGCTTTGGAAGGGGAATCCGGTGCGCCGGAGCACTCCATTACCTCATCGGCACCGATGCCGCCGGTCAGCTCCAGAACACGCTTCACGGGATCTTCTTTTTCAAAGTCAATGCAGACGTCCGCGCCCAATTCTCTGGCCTTTTCCAGCTTCGCACCGCGGCCGACAACGATGACCCGGCCTGCACCGAGCGCACGGCATTCCATCATGGCGCACAGGCCAATGGGTCCGGGACCGATCACCACGACGGTGCCGCCCGGCGTGACGCCGGCCAATTCTACGCCGTGCAGCGCAACGCCGGCGCAGTCGCACATGGAGGCAACATCATAGCTCACGTTGTCCGGAATGCGGTGCAGGCAGCTTGTCTTGTAGACATTATACTCTGCATTTGCGCCCTGCCAGTAGAAGCCATAGTGACGATGGCCGGTATCAAGGCCGCCGTCATGGCCGTCGCGGCCATAGTTCAGGCAGACGGTATAGTGCCCACGCTTGCAATTGTCGCATTTGCCGCAGCCGGCGTGCGCTTCTCCCGCGACACGGTCGCCGACACGGAATTCTTCCACGCCCGCGCCAAGTGCGACCACTTCACCCGCCCATTCATGCCCCATGACAAAGGGATAGTAGGGCGGCCAATTGGCAAAGGCATAATGTCCGTGGATCATTTTCGGATCGGAGCCGCAGATCGCGACGGAGCGGATGCGGCAGAGCACCTCTCCGGGACCTGGCTGGGGGACCGGCAGCTCGGCCAGCGCAAGATGGTCATATGCGGTCAGCGTCATCGCTTTCATGGTTTTTGGAATATCCACTGAAAAATCCTCCTGTCAGTCAATCGTCAAAAACAATGGCACTTCTGCCAAGTCCGCTGCACGCACGCAGCGCGGCGAGCGCATCGTTGATCTGCTCCAGACGGTAAAAATCAGAAACATAGGGTGTCAGGGTGCCGTTTTCTACCAGTCGGATGCATTCCTGAAGCTCCTCGCGGGTCGAGCCGCGAAGACCGAGCACCTCCTTTTCCCGAAGGACAAGCTCCTGACAGTTGACACGGAAAGAGGGAGCACCATAGGCGAGTGCGATGATTTTTCCGCCGGGACGCACACAGCGCAGCAGCTCGTCTATGGTATCGGCATTGCCGACCAGATCGAAGATTACGTCGCACAGATCTCCGTTCGTCAGACGCATGAGCTCGTCGTACAGATCCTGCTGCTTTGTATTGATGGCGGCGTGCGCGCCGAATTCCAGCGCTTTCTCCAGCTTCGCCTGTGTCCGCGCTGCGGCGTAGATTTCCGCGCCGCAGTGCCGGGCAATCTGGACTCCCTGCAAGCCCAGTGCCCCGGTGCCATAGAATAAAACCCGATCTCCCCCGGAAACCTTCCCCTGCGTTACAACGGCGTGATACATACAAGCCACGGCATCCGGGATAATTGCGGCCTGCGCAAAGGGAATGCGGGAATCAATGGGGAGCAGATTTTCATATGGAACAACAGCATACTCTTCGTGGGAACCGTCGCGCTCAAAACCGATGCGCACGCGGTTCAGACAAAGATTCTTCCGACCTATTCTGCAAGGCCGGCAATGCCCGCAGGTGATATCAATGGCGCATACCACATGCTGCCCCGGGTAGAGCGCACCCTCGGGTACGCCCTCACCGAGACGGCAGACAACGCCTGCCATTTCATGCCCCGGCGTATAAGGCAGACGGACGGTTGAGAGAAGGCCGTCCTGAATATGAACATCCGACACGCAAAGTCCGCTCGCTTTGACCTTTACCAGAGCTTCGCCCGCTCCGGGCGTTGGGATAGGGCAGGATTCGATGGTCAGAGGCTCTCCAAACTGTCGCAAAACGGCTTTTTTCATGGCTGCTTCCACGTCCTTTTCCTCAGCGGCGCTTGATGTACTTCTGCGTGTCCACGGCAATGGCAAATATGATGATCAAGCCCTTGATGATATACTGGACGTAGGAGTTGACGTTCATATAGACAAGACCGTAGCTGATGACCTGGAAAATCAGAACGCCGGTGACGACACCGCTGATTTTACCGATGCCGCCGCGCATGGAGATACCGCCGACCACACAGGCTGCGATTGCGTCAAGCTCATAGCCCTCGCCGAGATTGTTGGTGGCGCTGCCGGTGCGGCCTGCGTCGAGGAAGCCTGCAAAGGCGTAGGCAAGACCGGCGATGACATAGATCAGAAGCGTGACAACGCGGACGTTGACGCCGGAAACGATGGCAGCTTCGCGGTTGCCGCCGACGGCGAACATATTGCGTCCGAGGCGCGTGCGGTTCCACAGCACCCAGAACAGAACGGCGATGACGATTGCATAGAGAACAATATAGGGAACTCTGAGGCTTCCGAGATAGAAGGAGCCCTGTGCTACACTGGTGTAGCGGGGATCCAGACCGCCGATGGGAGAGGAGTTGTTCACGCCTTCAAAATAGAGGGACATACTGCCGTAAATGACCATCTGCATACCGAGAGAGGCAATGAAGGGGGCGATACGCAGTGTAGAAACAAGGTAAGAATGTGCAACGCCGAAAATCACGCAGCAGGCAGCGGCGATCAGGAACGGCACGATCAGGGAAAGCTGCGGCATATTGGAATAGATACGCAGCGAATAGGAGGGATCCTGAAGCAGGGAAGCGCAGATGATGCCGGCCATGCCGACGGCTTTGCCCGCGGATAGGTCGGTACCGCCCAGCACAAGGATGCCTGCCGCACCGAGCGCGATCACGAGCTTTGTGGCAGCCTGTTGCAAAATGTTGGTGATATTTCTCATGCTGAGGAAGCTCGGATCGAGCGCAACGATCACGATAATGATACAGAACAGCACCAGATAGATCGCATATTGCATAAAGAAGTTCTTTGCGGTTTTTTTCTGGCCGATGGGACTCGCGGCCGGGCTGAGATTTGATTTCATATTGTTCAACCTCCAAAGACAGCGTCTGGATTATTCATGGGAAAGCGCAGTTTCAATACAAAGATAGACCAGCGGTTCATTGCCGGTGTTGCGGATTCCGTGAGAACCGCCACTGCGAATCAATGCCAGCGACCATGGCTTGACGGGGAAAACCCTGCCGCACAGTGTAACTTCTCCCTGACCGCTCACGATCAAATAGAATTGCTCATTTCCCTCGTGGGGATGTTCTCCGACAGAGCCGCCGACGGGAAGCGTTGTTTTATGGACATAGTGAAAATTGGAATGATCTTCCGGATTGCGCGGCCCGATGACAGGCATTTTTTCCTCATCACCAAACAGGGTGACGTTCCAGATCGTTCCGTTCCCGCTCTCGCAGTTTGCAACCGGATAGGCCGGTGCATCTTCAATATTTCTGAATACAAATTTATCCAAAACGATTACCCTCCTACAGATATTTCGTTGCCAGATGCAGAATTTCTTCCTGTGTGGTATTGGCGGCCTCAACGATGCCTGCCATGCGGTGATTGCTCATCATCAGAATGCGGTCGGCAAGGCCGAGCAGCTCCGGCATTTCCGAAGAAACGAAAATAATCGTCTTTCCTTTCTTCGCAAGGTCGATCATGAGCTGGTAAATTTCATATTTTGCGCCAACGTCAATGCCGCGCGTCGGCTCGTCCAGCAGGAGCACCTGCGGCTCGTTGAGCAGACATCTTCCAAGCAGAACCTTCTGCTGATTGCCGCCGGAAAGATTGCTGATGAGCGTTTTCATGGAGGGCGTTTTGACGTTCATTGCCTCTATCGCCCATTTGGTGTTTTTCTTGACCTTTGCGGGCGAGACAAAGCGCAGACGGTTGAGATTGCTTTTCAGACTGGAAGCAACGGTGTTCCAGCGGATGTCCATCTGCGGGAAAATGCCGGTTTCACGCCGCTCCTCCGTCAAGAGCACAACACCGTGCTCCATTGTATCGCGCAAGGTGTGAAGCTGACGGCCGTTGAGCGTCACGGTGCCGCCGGCGCGTTTGCGCAGACCCAGAATTCCTTCCAGCACCTCTGTGCGTCCGGCGCCGACCAGTCCGCCGATGCCAAGGATTTCACCTGCGCGAATCTCGAAGGAAACGTCGGAAATCTGCGGCGCATGCAGCGTGGAGAGCTCCTCGACCTTTAGAATGACGTCGCCATGGTCTACGATTTTTTCCGGGAAGCGCTGGTTCATCTCACGATTGACCATCAGCTTGATCAGATCCGCAGTGGTCAGCTCCGAGGCGTCGCGCGTCGCGACCCATTTGCCGTCGCGCAGAACGGTCACCCGGTCGGAGATGGTCAGAACCTCGTCCATTTTGTGAGAAATATATATGATGCCGCGGCCTTCTTCTTTCAAGCGGCGAATGATCGAAAACAGGGCTTCGGTTTCGTTTTCCGTTAGAGAGGATGTCGGCTCATCCAGCACGATAATCCTTGCGTCATAGGAAACGGCTTTGACAATATCAATCATCTGTTTCAGAGAAACGGAAAGCTGACTGATCGGTTTGCGCGGGTCTGCATCAATGTGAAAGCTCTGTAAAAG
>CAKUMR010000072.1 GCA_934667865.1 uncultured Oscillospiraceae bacterium
GCTTGGAGGAGAGCATCATCATGCACTTTTCGCGGTTCTGGAACTGGCTTCGCTCCTCCTGGCAGGATACGACGATGCCGGTCGGCTTGTGGATGAGGCGCACGGCGGAGGAGGTCTTGTTGATATGCTGGCCGCCCGCGCCGGAGGAGCGGTAGACCTGCATTTCGATGTCCTCCGGGCGGATGCTCACGTCCGCCTCCTCCATCTCCGGGAGCACCGCGACCGTAGCCGTGGAGGTATGCACGCGCCCGCCCGACTCCGTTTCCGGCACGCGCTGCACGCGGTGAACGCCGGATTCAAACTTCAGCCGGGAATAAGCCCCCGCGCCGTTGACGACAAAATCCGCCTCCTTGATGCCGCCCAGCTCGGTCTCGCTGTAGTTGAGCAGCTCGATCGTCCAGCCTTTGGAGGCGGCGTAGAGCGAATACATCCGGAACAGGCTATGCGCAAACAGCGCGCTTTCCTCACCGCCGACACCGCCGCGGATCTCCATGATGACGCTCTTGTCGTCATTGGGATCGTGCGGCAGCAGGAGAATTTTCAGCTTCTGCTCCAATTCCTCGCTGCGCTTTTTCGCCGCAGCATACTCCTCCTGACACAGCGCTTTCAGCTCCGCGTCGGCCTGCCCGGCCATCAATTCGGAGGCGTCGAGCATATCCTGCCGGGCGCGGCGATAGGCGCGAAAGGCCGTGACGACCGGCTCCAGCTCTTTTTGCTCTTTCAAATAGGCCGCGGCGCGCTTGGGATCGGCGTAAAAATCCGGCTGTTCGGCACGGGCGCACAATTCCAGATACTTTTCCTCGACCAGCTTCAGCTTTTCCAGCATAGAAAACTCCAAAAAATTCAGATTGGTATTATTTTAACAGATTTGCACCGGAATGTCCAGCATAGACATTGAATACAACCTGCGCATCATCCTCCAACCGCTGCACCTGCATCAGGCGTTCGGCGCCCTGCCTGGTAATGCGCCAGACGTGCGGGGTCATATACAGAAGGTTTTTCACCTGCTGCGGCTCCGTCAGGGCAAAATGAAATTCCAGCGTCCAGCTGTGCAGGAGCGTAAAGCCCGGCAGCTGCGGATGCAGCAGCTTTTCTTTTTCCTTCTGCTCAGGGTAGATCAGCGATTTCAGGTGCGGCAGATGATGCTCTCCCGCCAGAACCTGAATGAAAATGCCGTTTTCTTTCAGCACGCGGGAGAACTCCTCCGGCATCGTCAGCGCAAACATGGACAAAAGCGCGTCAAACGACGCCTCCGCAAAGGGAAGATGCGAGGCAGTCGCGACCAGAAACTGCGCGTTTTTCTCCCGCGCGGCAGCATGGCGCACCGCCTCCTTGGACACGTCGATCCCCCAGCGCTGCGGGATCTGCGGCAGCTTGGAAAGATAATACCCCTCGCCGCAGCCGACATCCAGCACGGCTTGGCAGTCCGGACAGTATTCGCCCAGCAGCGCCGCGAGCGTCTGCACGATCGGCATATAATAGCCGCCGTCCAGAAAATCCCGCCGCGCGGCGACCTGCTCCTTCGTATCCCCCGGATGCAGGGAGTGCTTCTGCGTCACAGGCAGCAGGTTTACATAACCTTGTCTCGCCACGTCAAAGGCATGGCCCTGTTTGCAGCGCCATGTTTTCTCTTTTGGCTGCAAAGGTTCTCCGCAGACGGGACAGCGTAATTCTATCATAACATTTTCTCCGAAATTTCCAAAAAGTTTCACCATCCGTCCGGCGCCGGACGCACATACTAACCCGGAAAGGGGCGATCACATGAAACGTTTCCTGGCCGCTCTGGCGCTGTGCGCACTTCTCTGCCCCGCCGCTCGCGCCGAAGCACCGCAAAAGTACATTGCCTTGACCTTTGACGACGGCCCATCCGGGCGCTGCACCGAGCACCTGCTTGACGGTCTGGCCGCGCGGGAGGTGCACGCCACCTTTTTCCTCTGTGGCTACCGCGTCGAGCAGTACCCCGCGCTTGCCGCGCGCATCGCGCAGGAGGGGCATGAGATCGGCAATCACAGCAACCGGCACGAATTCTTCACACACATGAGCGCGGAGGCCGTCTGCGCCGACCTGCGCAAAGCCGAAGAAACCATTTCCGCCGTCACAGGGCAGACACCGCATCTTCTGCGGCCGCCGGGCGGGCTCTATGATCCGGATGTGCTCGCCAGCTCCGTCTGCGCGGAGGCGCCCGTGGTGCTCTGGTCCATCGACCCGGAGGACTGGCGCGACCGCCCCGTTGATACGGTGGTGAATTTCGTCACCAGACGCGCCGGAAACGGCGACATCATCCTGCTTCACGATATGCACGCCTCCAGCGTGGAGGCCGCGCTGCGCATCATCGACACGCTGGAAGCCCGCGGCTTTACGTTCGTAACGGTGTCCGAGCTGGCGCTGCTCTCCGGCACAACGCTGGAAGGCGGCAAGGCCTACTGCAAATTTTATTTTCCAAAATACGAGTAGAAAAAGGCCTCGATCTGCGCCCGGTTCGCGGCAACGGAGCCCTGTGCAAACGCAGGCTTGCCCCCGCCGCGGCCGGAAAGCGCGGCGTTCAGCTCCTTCACCAGCGCGCGCACATCGCCGTCCTTCTGCGCGACCGCGTATTTATACGCCTCGCCCTCCCCGGCGAACACGGCGCACCTGCCGCCGCAGGTCTGCATCACCGCGTCTGCCAGCCGCCGCACCGCGTCGGGCTGCATGGTCTCCTCGATCAGAAGCACGTCCCCCTTGCCGCGCAGCGCTTCGGCGCGCAGGGCAAAGAGCGCATTTTCCGTCTGGTTCAGGCGGAATTTCCGCTGCTCCGCTTCGGCGCACAGGCGGCGGGCCGCCTCCGCCGTTTCCAGCGGTTTGGCAGAGAGCAGGCCGGAGATCTCCCGGTTCTGCGCAAACACCCGGTTCAGATAGTCCAGCGCGCGGCCGCCGCACAGCAGCTCCACGCGTGAGCCGCTGTGAAAGCGCACCGTGGACAGCAGCTTGATCAGACCGATCTCGCCTGTCGCTTCCACGTGCGTTCCGCAGCAGGCGCACAGGTCGATCTCCCCGAACTGCACCAGCCGCACCGCGCCGGTCAGCTCCTTCTTGCTGCGGTAGGGCAAGCGCTTCAGCTCCTCCGGCTCCGGATACCAGATCTTTACCGGGAGATTTGCCCAGACCGCCTCGTTCGCCGCGCGCTCGACCTGCGCAAGCTGTTCCTGCGTCAGTTCCCCGCTGAAATCGATGGTGATGACCTCGCTTCCCATATGAAACCCGACGTTTTCATAGCCGAAGCGCGCGTGAACAATGCCGGAAACCAGATGCTCGCCCGAATGCTGCTGCGTCAGGTCAAAGCGGCGCGCCCAGTCGATGCGGCAGAGGGCCTCGCTGTCCGGCTCCAGCGGCGCATCGCACAGATGCACGATCTCTCCGCCGCACTCGTGTACCTCCAGCACCCGCGCGCCGGCGATCGTGCCGAGGTCGCAGGGCTGTCCGCCGCCCTCCGGATAGAAAATCGTCCGGTCGAGCAGAATCTCCCAGCCGCGGGGCGTTTGACTGCACGCCATGACCCGCGCCTGCACTTCGCAGCACTTTGGCTGTGTGTAATATAGCTTTTCCGTATTCATTTCGGTTTCCTCGCTGTTTTCATCATTCCTCCTATTTTATCACATTCCGCGCAGAAGCGGAAGAAGTTTTCCCATCCGCTCCGATTTTTCTTTTCCGGTCCGGGTTGACAAAATGCCCGAAATAACATAAGATATGTAGTGGACTTTATCAAAACTAATCCAAGAAAGGTGGGAACGTCATGGACGCTGGGAGTAATAACGGCACACCGATAGGCCGAGGTCGAAGGGGACGGCTCTGCGTCCACGCAGGACGTTCCTGATCTGTCTTTGGCTGCCGTGTCTGCTTCCGAATCTCTGACAAATTATGTATCAGGAGGAAAAGACCGATGGCAGAACATAACGTCACGGTCGAAAGCACGCTGGACGCGCTTTTGGCCGAAAAGAAGTATCCGACGATCCGCGATATTCTAATCACGATGAATCCGGCGGACATCGCTTCCGTTTTCGACTCCATGGAGGAAGAGCGCCTGCCGCTGTTGTTCCGGCTGCTGCCGAAGGAGCTGGCTGCGGAAACCTTCGTGGAAATGGAGCCGGACGCGCAGGAGCTGCTGATCCGCGGCTTCTCCGATTCCGAGCTGCGCGAGGTCGTCGACGAGCTCTACGTGGACGATGCCGTGGACATCGTCGAGGAAATGCCGGCCAATGTGGTGCGGCGTATTCTCTCTCAGGCGGACCCGCAGATGCGCAAGGACATCAACGAGATTTTGCGTTATCCGGAGAATTCCGCCGGTTCCATCATGACGACGGAATATGTTTCCCTGCGCCCCGACATGACGGTGGAAGAATCCATCCTCCGCATCCGCCGGACGGGCGTGGACAAGGAGACCATTTACACCTGCTATGTCACGCGCGACCGCCTGCTTCTGGGTCTGGTCACGGTCAAGGACTTACTGCTGGCGCAGGACGACAGCATGGAGATCGGCGAGCTGATGGAAACGAACGTCATCTCCGTCAGCACCCAGACCGACCAGGAAGAAGTCGCACGGATGCTCTCAAAGTATAATTTCCTCGCCCTGCCCGTTGTGGACGGCGAGAACCGCATGGTCGGTATCGTCACCTTCGACGATGCCATGGACGTCATGGAAGACGAGGCCACGGAGGACATGGAGATCATGGGCGGCATGACGCCGTCGGACAAGACCTATCTGCGTTCGACGACCTTTGATCTGTTCAAGCACCGCATTCCCTGGCTGATGCTCCTGATGGTATCGGCCACGTTCACCGGCCTGATCATCACCAAATTTGAGCACGCGCTGGCCGCGCAGGTCGCGCTGACGGCCTTCATCCCCATGCTGATGGACACCGGCGGCAACTCCGGCTCTCAGTCCTCGGTCACGGTCATCCGTGCGCTGTCGCTGGGTGAGCTGAGCTTTTCGGACATCGGCCGGGTAGTCTGGAAGGAGATCCGCACGGCGGTGCTCTGCGGCATCGCACTGGCTGCCGCCTGCTTCCTGAAAATTCTGCTGGTCGATCGCCTGCTGATGGGAAACGAGGACGTTTCCATCATGGTTGCGTTGGTTGTTTGCATCACCATGGCGCTGACCGTGCTGGTCGCCAAGGTCATCGGCTGCACGCTGCCGATGCTGGCCAAGAAGGTCGGCTTTGACCCTGCGGTTATGGCAAGCCCTTTCATCACAACGATCGTGGATGCGCTGTCGCTGCTGATTTATTTTGGCACCGCAATCCTGCTGATTCCCGGCATCGGATAAATGAGAACCCGGCTGCACTTGCAGCCGGGATATTTTTTCGCAGAGGGCGCTCCGGCGCGACCGGAACGCCCTAAAAGCATATTCAGTGCTTGATTTTCTTGAAATTGCCCATTGTTTCCTTGACGCTGGAAAGATACGCAAAGGAATTGGGGAAGCGCTGCATCACCCGCTGGAATTCGACGATCTGATGCTTGTTGATGACGCAGATCAGCATGGTCTTGTCCTGATGCGTGAAGCCGCCGATGGCGGGGACCTCCGTCACGCCGTGCTTCAGGCGCTTCATCAAAGCGTCCGCCAGCTCGTCCGGCTGGTCGGTGATGATCTCGAACTTGACCGCTTCCTTAAAGCCCTTGAGCATCGCATCACTGACGCGGCCGGAGATAAAGCAGTAGACCAGGCACAAAATGACCGGCTCAAACCTGAATTCGTAGACCACGTAGGAGATGCCCGCAACAACGGCGTTGATGCCGAAGATGACCCACACGAGGTTGTATTCCGGATATTTGTGGTGGATCAGTGCGGCAACCAGATCAGTGCCGCCGGTGCTGCCGCCCAAGCGCATCACGCAGCCATAGCAGAAGCCGCTAATCACGCCCGCCGCCACAGGTGCGAGGATCTTGCTCGTTCCGTTGGCGGTCACATAGATATACGGCTCCAGCGGCAGCCGGTACATCAGCAGCAGAACAACCGAAAACACCGCCGAGAACACCGCCGAGCGGACGGTATATTTTCGACCGATGATGAAGAAGGTCAGCAGCAGCAGCGGGATGTTCACGATGATATTCATATAGCCGACCTTAAAGTCAAACAGATACTGAATGATTGTCGCAATAC
>CAKUMR010000073.1 GCA_934667865.1 uncultured Oscillospiraceae bacterium
CGCCGTCTCATGCAGAATCTGACGCGCCTTCGGCGCTATAAAAAGCTTTTCAAGCTTTTTAACAGATTCTAGTATGAGAAGGAAGCAATGCAAAGCCTCCCCTGTGCAAGGGGAGGCTCTTGTTGTTGACAGTTTCGTCATCGCAATGCATGCACGCGGAACGGGCAAGCCCGTTCCCTACGGGTGCGGGGGAAATTACGAACCGGCGTGTAGGGAATGGTCTTTCGCGCAGCCGTTCGCGACGAAGGAGCGCTAGGGATGCGGCATACCCTAATCGTAGGGTGCGGTCTTGACCGCACCGCTGCTGGCAGTATCTTGATTGCCGCTGCCTGCACGCGGAACTGCCTAAAGCCTCCCCTGTGCAAGGGAAGGTGGCGCGAAGCGCCGGAGGGGTTGACGGAGCAATCCGTTAAATGGCAACAAAATAACAATCCCCCAGTCACTGCGTCGCTGACAGGTCTCGCTGCGGCTCGGTCGCGGCGCGGCTCTGATATGCCACCGGCATATCATTCACTACCGCGCCGACGCTTCGCGGCCCTTTACACAAGGGGGCCTTTGGTGCGTGCCACCGCTGATGGCATTTCCGTGATTGCCGGTGCCTGCACGCGGAACGGCCTACCCGCAAGGGGCACGCCGCATCCCTAAGGCAGAAAAGCTGCCAAGGGCTGCGCAGAAGCCCGTTCCCTACGGATGCAAGCGGAATTTTGAACCATCACGTAGGATGCGTTCATCAATCCCATAAAAACATTAAAGCAGCGGGTCGATATCCGACCCGCTGCTTTAATACGTATGATTTTATGTATGCTTCAGAACTTTCCGCCGCCGCCACCGTGGGTGGAGCCGGAGGAGCTGGTATGTGAGCCGCTGCCGCTGCTGGAGCTGCTGTCGTTCTTCGGGCGCGCGGTGCGCGACACATTGCAGTAAAGGAACACGTCGCGGTCCGTTTTCAGCTGGAAGCTCCCGTCGCGGACGTAATTGGAGGCCGAAACCTTGGGCCGCACGGTCTTGAGCTTGCTCTTCATCGAGCCCAGCGGGAACAGGGCAAGCAGCGCGCCGAGACCGATGGCGATCGGAATCCAGAGCAGGGAGAGCTTCGCCTTGGGCAGGTGACCGTTGTCATAGGGGCTGCCGTTCTTGGCCTCGGTGATGAACTGGTCGGCGAGGTCTGCGAAGCGGACAAAGGCGTCGTAATAATCCCCGCTGCCGAGGTCGGGGGTGATCTGCTCGCCGATGTAGTCGATGCCCGCCAGCGTAAAGGCGGTCAGGCCGTAGCCCTTGGTGGAGATCCACCAGTCACGGTCCTCCATGGACACGAGCAGCAGCACGCCGTCGTCGGCATAGCCGTTGTAGTCATAGTAGTCGTCGGCGTACTCCATCGGCGACTTGCCGCCCAGTGAATTGGCCGTGACGACCACGACGTCCATCTCCTGTTTGAGCGCGACCTCCTTCAGCCGCAGCTCGACCTGACTTTTGTCATAGTCGGACAACAGGTCCGCATCGTCGACCATGCACGGCTCTGCGCTCACGCCGGACAGGGCGAACGCCGGAGCCGCCAGAACAAGAACAAAGCAAAGCAGCATGGAAGCTGCAAATATTCTGCGTTTCATCTTTCCGCCCTCCTTACAGCAGCCACAGCAGCCAGCGCAGCAGGAAGATCACCGCGCCGAAGATGCCGGTATAGAGCCCGAACCAGCGCCACCACGCGCCCCGGTCGACGGGCAGGTTGCCGACGAACTTGCCGGTCTGGCCGTTCATGGCGAACACGTACTTCTCGCCGCGCCATGTGGTGTTGAGCAGCCACACGGGATACAGGGCGTATTTTGCCTTGCCGTTTTTGAGGCGGACGGAGCTGTTTTCCACCGTGACGGAGGAGTAGCCGCGGACGGTGTCGCGGAAAGCCTGCTCGGTGCTCTTCTTGACGCGCTCGTTGGCGCGGCCGATGCTCTGTTCGGCATTGACGTCGTAACGGTCGGCAAGGTAGCCGGACAGATACGCCGTCTGGAAATCCGCCGCATCCTTGAAGTCAAAGGGCTCGATGGACTCCATCAGATCGTCCGGCATTTTGGTCGAGCCATCCACCGGCACGCGCTGGAAGCCCACGCTGCCGGCGCGGTAGGCCGCAAAATGGCTGGTTTCGGTGTAGTTATAGTCGCTGTCGCTCCAGGAGCGCACGCGCGTGGCGCGGTAGTTGATGTTCGCGTCGGCATCGGCGTCAAAAAGCCAGAAGGGGACGTAAATGCCGCGGATCTCGTCGATGTGGTTCTGCGACTTGAAGGCCTTGGGCAGCAGCTTCTTGCCCGTGAGATGCTTTGCCATCGCCGCCTTCGCCGCCTCGCGGTCGAGCCGGAAGGGGATGACATAGTCCGGACGGAGGTCGCCGGCAAGCTGGCTCGTCATGATGACGGGATTGTCGCAGAAGGGGCAGTGCGTCGCCGCCGTGGTCGCGTCGGCCACCACCTGACCGCCGCAGGAATTGCAGGTATAGACGCGCATTCCCTCTTCCTCGCCGGTCTGCCACTGGCTGCCGGCCTGGGTGTCCCAGTTCATTTCGTCTGGCGTTTCTTCTTTCAGAACCTCGTCGTAATTCTTGAGGGTCTCCATTTCGAATTCCGTGTCGCAGTAGGGACACTTCATTTTCTGGATGCTGCTGTCAAACTCGATCTTGCCCCCGCAGCATGGGCACTTGTACTCCAGAACCTGCGCCATGATCGCACCTCTCTTTAAAATTGGCTGCGCAGGGGCAGAGCCGCCCGCGCAGCCATCGTTTTATGGATTACTGTACGTCGTTTTCGTCAAAGGGGTCGCCGCACTGCGGGCAGAACTTGGGCGGATGCTTGGGGTCCGCAGGCTCCCAGCCGCACTTGTCGCAGCGGTACAGTGGCTCTCCGGCGGGCTTGGGCTTGCCGCACTCGATGCAGAACTTGCCCTTGTTCACCGCGCCGCAGGAACAGGTCCAGCCGTCGGCGGGCTTCGGCTTGCCGCATTCCGGGCAGAATTTGCCCGTGTTCACGGTGCCGCAGGAGCAGGTCCAGCTCGCGGCGGGCGCGGGCTTGGCCTTGCCGCACTCGCGGCAGAATTTGCCGGTGTTGCCCGTCGCACCGCAGCCGCAGGTCCAGCCCTGTGCCGGCGCGCTCTGCGGCGCGGGCTGCTGGTACTGCTGTTGCTGCTGACCGGCCATCTGGTAGAGCGACTGGTTGTTCATGCCGCCCGCCATCTGCGCCATATTCATGCCCATGAAGCCCATCATTGCGCCGTTCTGGTTGCCGGCGGCGGTCTTCATGGCCTCGGCCTGCGCCTCGGTGATCTTCGCGGCGGCAAGGCCGGGATCGCGCAGGGTGGCCATCTTCTGCAGATCGGAGATCTGCTTGAGCTCATCCGGCGGGACCTCCGTGGAGAGAATATTGACTTCCTTGATCTCGATGCCGCGGTCTTCCAGCCACTTCTCGGTCAGGTTCTTCTTGAGCTCCTCGGCCAGCTCCGGCTCGTGATCCGCGACCTGCGACGGGCGCAGCTCCAGACGCGACAGCGCAGCCAGCGACGGACGCATGGCCGCGACGAATTCCTTCTTCATCGTGCTGTCGAGCTCCTTGCGGCTGAAGGACTCCTCGATGTTGCCCGCGATGTTGCTGAAGAGCATGATGGGGTCGACGACCTGATAGTTATACGAGCCGTGGCAGGACAGATGCACATCCATGTCGAGGCCGATATTGCGGTCGACGGCGCGGAAGGTGATAGGTGTGGCGGTGCCGAACAGGTTGTCCTTGATCAGCTTGGTGTTGAAGAAATAGACATACTGCGTGCGTCCGGTGTGCCCGCCGAAGGCGATGCGGCGTCCGATGGTCTTGAAGGTATTGACGACGTTCTTGCCGAGGCTGCCCTCAAAGATGCTCGGCTCGGCGGAGGAGTCAAAGACAAAGGGACCGGCTTCTGCGGTGAATTCCACGACCGCGCCGTTGTCCACGATGGCCATGGCCTGACCCTTATGTACGATGATCAGCGAGCCATTGGAGATGACATCGTCTATGTTGTTATTTCTCGTGTTGCCCTTGGTGCTTTTGTGTCCCTTGGTGATCAGGACATCGTCAGGCATGGAAGTACATTCAAAGAATTCCAGATATTGGTCCTGAATGACCTGCTTTGTAGCGTCAATTGCTACCCGGATAAGGCCCATACTGTTTCTCCTTTCATCCTGCGTGTATTTTTTTCTGTGGAAAACACGCTGTCTGATTTCATTATATCAGAGTCCCGTAAATTTTACAACACATTTCTTTCGCTTGCCAAATGCCCCGGTTTGCAGTATGATAGACGAAAAAGGAGGTGCAGCGCATGGAACGGATCCTGATCGTGGAGGACGAGGCGGCCATTGCCGGTTCGCTGGTACGGTTTTTGCAGTCGGAGGGCTTCGCGGTGCAGGTAGCCGCCGGTCAGACCGAGGCGCTGGAGGCGATCGCCGCGGCGGAATTTGATCTCGTCCTGCTCGACGTAGGACTGCGCGACGGCAACGGCTTTTCCGTCTGCTCTGCGATCAGACAGCGCAGTACGAGCGCGGTGATCTTCCTCAGCGCGTCGGGCGACGAGTTCAGCGTCGTCACCGGGCTGGAGCTGGGCGCGGACGACTATATCGCAAAGCCCTTCCGTCCGCGGGAGCTGCTCTCGCGCATCCGCAGCGTCCTGCGGCGCACCGGGCGGAGCACCTCCGTGCTGACGGCCGGCGCCGTGCGCGTGGACACCGACCGCGCCGCCGTGACGAAAAACGGGCAGGAGGTCTTTCTCTCCGCGCTGGAATACCGGCTGCTGCTGGTCTTTCTGAACCACCGCGGCCAGACGCTCAGCCGCGCGAAGCTGCTTGAGGAGATCTGGGACGTGGCGGGCGATTACGTCAACGACAATACCCTGACGGTCTACATCAAGCGCCTGCGCGACAAGCTGGAGGACGACCCGCAGGAGCCGACGCTCATCCGCACCGTGCGCGGCGTTGGCTACCGTCTGGAGGAGCCGCCATGCTGAAAAATCCGGAGCTGCGACGGGCGCTTCTTCTGTGCGTGCCGCTGGGCGCGGCGGGGACGGCGGCGGCGTTTCTCTTCAACCGGCGTGCGGGCATCGTCACAGGTGCGCTGTGTCTTGTGTTTCTGCTGATTTTTCTTCTGGATGCGCACCGCCGCTACCGCGGCATGGCGCGCCTGACGGACGATCTGGATGCCGTCCTGCACGGCAGGCCGGGCGTGACCTTCGCGCAGTACACCGAGGGCGAAGTGAGCCTGCTGCGCAGCCAGCTTCAGAAGCTGATCGTCCGCCTGAACGAGCAGGCCGCCCAGCTCCAGCAGGAAAAAACGCAGCTGGCCGAGGCCATGACGGACATCTCCCACCAGATCCGCACGCCGCTGACGGCGGTCAATCTGCTGCTGGCCGAGCTTTCCTCGGCCGGACCGGGGGCGCGGGAGGCCGCCGTGTTCGCCCTGCGGCAGCAGATGGGACGCATCGACTGGCTGGTCAATTCCCTTCTGAAGCTGGCAAAGCTGGACGCGGGGACGGTACGGCTCCAGACGGAGCCCGTCGCACTGGAGGCGCTGATCCGCCGGGCGGCGGAGCCGCTTGCCATCCTGATGGACGTCAAGGGGCAGACCTTGGAGCTCCACGCCTCCGGCAGCGTGGTCTGCGACCCGCAGTGGACGGCGGAAGCGCTGGGCAACATCCTGAAAAACTGCACGGAGCATATGGAAAACGGCCGCATCACCGTCACAGCGGAGGAAAACGCCGTGTGCGCCTGCATCCGCATCCGCGACGAGGGCGGCGGGATAGACCCGGAGGATCTGCCGCATCTGTTCGAGCGCTATTACAAGGGAAAGAACGCCTCGGCGCAGAGCGTGGGCGTGGGACTGGCGCTGTCGCGCTCCATCATCGCGGCGCAGAACGGCACCGTCAGCGCCGCGAACCGCCCGGACGGCGCGGAATTTACCGTCAAATTTTACAGGGCAATCGTATAAAAAAGCGCCGGAACGGTTTCGTTCCGGCGTGATATTTACCATATTATCATTCGGGGAAGTGCTTCTTCAGCGCCGACTCCGTCTTGGCGATGCACACAAAGATCGGGATGACATCGGC
>CAKUMR010000074.1 GCA_934667865.1 uncultured Oscillospiraceae bacterium
GGTTTCCACCTTCTGACCGGCGACGGTCAGGGTTTCCACAAACTCCTTATCGGAAACATTGGAGAGGTCAACAAATTCCTCGTTGAGCCATTTTCTGTTTAACTTCATTGCTGCACCTCCTTAGAATTGGGACAGGAAACGGATATCGTTGTCGAAGATCAGGCGAAGATCATTGAAGCGCAGACGGCCCATGGCCATGCGCTCCAGGCCGATGCCGAAGGCAAAGCCGGAGTACTTTTCCGAATCAATGCCGCAGCCCTCGAGTACCTTCGGATGCACCATGCCGGCGCCCAGCAGCTCAATCCAGCCCTCGCCGTGGCAGGTGGAGCAGACCTGACCGTCCGTTTCGCCCGCGCCGTGGCACTTGAAGCACTGCATATCGACCTCGCAGCTCGGCTCGGTGAAGGGGAAGTGGTGCGGACGGAAGCGGACGACGGCGTCCTCGCCGTACAGCCGCTTGATCAGCGTTTCCAGAGCGCCCTTGAGGTCGCCCATGGTGATGCCCTCATCCACGACCAGACCTTCGATCTGGTGGAACATGGGCGAGTGGGTCGCGTCGGCCTCGTCCTTGCGGAACACGCGGCCGGGAGCGAGAATACGGATGGGCGGCTTCTGCTGTTCCATCACACGGATCTGCATGGGGCTGGTCTGCGTGCGCAGCAGCACTTCGTCATCATCGTCAAAGTAGAAGGTGTCCGAGCGGTCACGGGAAGGGTGACCCTCCTCAATGTTCAGCCGGGTGAAGTTATAGGCGGCCTCCTCGACCTCTGGGCCGTCAACGATCTGGTAGCCCATGCCGATGAAGATCTCCTTGACCTCCTGCAGGACCTTGTTCATCGGGTGCTGGTGGCCCATCTCGATCTCCTTGCCGGGGATGGTCACGTCCACGGCCTCCGCAGCCAGCTTTTCCTCCAGCGCGGCGGCGGCCAGCTCGGTCTTGCGTTCCTCCAGCTTTTCCTCCAGCGCGGCGCGCACGCTGTTGGCGAGCTGTCCCATGACGGGACGCTCCTCCGGGGAGAGCTTGCCCATCTGCTTCAGAAGCGCGGTCAGCTCACCCTTTTTGCCCAGCACGCGAACACGCACGGCATCCAAGGATACATTGTCCAGCGCGGCATGGATGTCCGACAGAGTCTGGGATTTGATTTTTTCGAGTTGTTCTCTCATACCTGATCTCCTTAATTTAGTTTCATGTTAATCGTGTTCTTGATTCTTAGGAGCCTTTGAATAAATTTGCCAGGGGAAATTTATTTCAGAGGCTCCGCATAAAAAGAAAAAGCCCTCCGCCCACACTGGGGACGAAAGACCATGCTTCCGCGGTACCACCCGCAATTCGCTGCAAACACAGCGCGCTCATGCCGGTAACGGGGCGATCCGTCCGTGCCTACTTTTGTGTTCAGCCGGAAGCTCGCGGGAGAAAGCCTGCACTGCGGTTCGGCGGACGGTTTCAGCGGTTCGTCCTCTCTGTAGCCGATGGTTCACAGCCGGCGGCCCGGTCAAAGCCTGTTTCTGTATTGCGGATTCATTCTAACACACAAAACGTCCGGATGCAAGCGCTTCGGCAAAAATCTTGACTATTTTTCGGGAAAGCATATAATATAGAGAAAAAGGAGGCGGAAAGTATGGCAAGAATTTCGGTCAGAGCGCCGCTGCGTGAGGTCAACGCGCAAACGCTGCGGCGCTGGCTGCCGAAGCGTCCGCGCGATGCGCACAAGGGCGAGTGCGGCAAGGTGCTGCTGCTCTGTGGCGCGGTGGGCTACACCGGTGCGCCTGCACTGGCGGCCGGAGGCGCGCTGCGCACAGGCGCAGGACTGGTTTTCCTCGGCGTGGCAGAGCAGGCCTATCCCATCGTGGCGGCGAAGCTGGACGAGCCGGTCGTGTTTCCTCTCCCGGCGAAGGACGGAATGCTCTGCGGGGCGGCAATCCCGGAGATCCTTGCGCGCCTTTCCGGCTGCGATGCCTGCCTGATCGGCTGCGGTCTCGGACGGAGCGCAGGGACGTTTGCGGTCGTCCGCGCGGTGCTGGAGCACGCAAAATGCCCGGTTACCGTGGATGCAGATGGTATAAATGTGCTGCAAGGGCATATAGATGTATTGCGCGGCGCGGCTTGTCCGGTTATTCTGACGCCCCACGACGGGGAGTTTCTCCGCCTCGGCGGAGTTCCGGTGGGCGGAAACCGGGTGCAGGCGGCGCGTGAGCTTTCTCGGAAAACCGGGGCGACCGTTCTTCTGAAGGGACACCGTACCGTGATCTACGGCGCGGATGGGTGTTATGTCAACCGAACGGGAAATCCCGGTATGGCCACCGGCGGAAGCGGCGATGTACTGGCCGGCGTGATCGTGTCCCTGCTGGGGCAGGGGCTGACACCGGTGCAGGCTGCGGCCGCAGGAGCATGGCTGCACGGTGCGGCGGGCGACCGCTGCGCAAGGCGTCTGGGAGAGCGCGGGCTGCTGCCGACGGATCTTCTGGAGGAGCTGCCGCGACTATTGAAATAGGATGTGGTTCCTTGCGCCGGTTTGCAGCGATCATTATTTTAATAGGTACCTTTCTGACAGGCTGTGCCTCGGAGAAGGATACGCTCTCTCTCGCGATCGAGTTCCGCGCCGCGGCGGCGCGCGCCGGATGCAGCTTTCATGCGGCGGTGCAGGCCGATCTGAGCGAAACGGCGGTGCAGTTTGCCATGGACTGCGACGCGGGGCCGGACGGCGCGGTCGCACTGACCGTGACGGAGCCGGAAACGCTCTCCGGCATTACCGCACGCACTGCGGCGGAGAGCGGGCAGCTCACCTTTGACGGACTTGCTCTGGATTTTGGCCTTCTGGCCAACGGCAACGTCGTCCCGGCGGCCGCACCGGCGATTGTGGTGGATTGCTGGCTGCGGCAGTATATTTCCTCTGCCGGGCAGGAGGAGGAACGCTACCGCGTAACCTACGAGCGGGATTTTGACGAAAAAAAGCTCTTCGTGGACACTTGGTTCGAAAATGCGGTACCAATTTGCGCGGAAGTGTGCTATAATGGTCAGCGTATTCTGAAATTGCAGATCACAGATTTTACTTTGAAATAACGGGCGATGACATATGGATTACTTAAAGAGAACCTGGGCGGATATTTCGCTTGACAATCTGAATCACAACTACCGGCAGCTTCGTTCCAAGCTGCCGTCCACCTGCCGCTTTCTGGGCGTGGTCAAGGCCGATGCCTACGGCCATGGCGCGGTGCCGGTCAGCCGGCACTTGAACGAACTGGGCGCGGAGTATCTCGCTGTGTCCAATATCGAGGAGGCCGTGCAGCTCCGCCGCGGCGGCATCCGCGGGCCGGTGCTGATCCTAGGCTACACGCCGCCCTTTTATGCGGTCGACCTTGCCGGGATGAATCTCCGGCAGGAGGTGCACAGTCTGGAATATGCCCGGCGGCTGAACGAGCGCCTGACGGGGACGAACCGCCGCATCCGCATCCATCTCAAGCTGGACACCGGCATGTCCCGCCTCGGCTTCTTTGCTTATGACGACGAAAAGACGCTCGACGAGATCAAGCAGGTGGCGCAGCTGCCGCATCTTCTGATCGAGGGTGCGTTCACGCACTTCCCCGTGGCCGATTCGACCGCGCCGGAGGACGTGGCCTTCACGCGGCTGCAATTTGAGCGCTTTATGCAGATGCTTTCCGCGCTGAAGGGCTGCGGCATAGAGCCTGCGATCCGCCACTGCTGCAACAGCGGCGCGAGCATCCTCTATCCGGAGTATGCGCTGGATATGGTGCGCCCCGGCATTGCGACCTACGGTGTTCTGCCCTCGCCGGATGTGGAGGGCAAGATCGACCTGAAGCCCGTCATGTCTTTGCGTACGACGATTTTCCAGCTTCGCGATTATGAGCCGGGTATCTCCATCAGCTACGGCCGCGCCTATACGACAACGGGAAAACAGCGCATCGCAGTGGTCGGTATCGGCTATGCCGACGGCCTGTCGCGCAGCTTCTCCGGCAGAATCTCCTTCCTGCTGCACGGAAAGCGTGTGCCGCAGGTCGGCCGCATCTGCATGGATATGTGCATGGTGGATGTGACGGAGGTGCCGGAGGCCAAGGTCGGCGACGTGGTGACGGTGTTCGGCGAGGACGGCGGCGGCTGCATCCCGGTCGACGCGCTGGCCGAGCAGCTCGGCACGATCTCCTACGAGATCCTGTGCGGCATCAATAAGCGGATCCCCCGCATCTATCTCGACGGGGAAACACAGACCGAAATTCTACAATATATCGTATAATCTGCGCGCCGCCGTGCATAGAATGGAAAGGAGTTCTCGGCGTATAAATTCCGCTTCTGCGTGGGAAACTATCCTTGTCGGCGTTACATAGGAAGCTGTGTAACGGCGGAGATTATTTTCACGGAGCGTGAAGCAAATGGATACAACCGTTAAGAGAGGCGACATCTTTTACGCCGACCTGAGCCCTGTCGTCGGAAGCGAGCAGGGAGGCACCCGCCCGGTGCTGATCGTGCAGAACGACACCGGCAACAAGCATTCGCCGACCGTCATCGCCGCGGCGATCACCAGCCAGACCAACAAGGCCAAGCTGCCCACGCACATCGAGCTGTCCGGCCGGAGCGTGGGGCTGACGAAGGACTCCGTGGTGCTGCTGGAGCAGATCCGCACGATCGACAAGCGCCGGCTGCGCGAGCACATGGGTCATGTGGACGAAAGCATGATGAATCAGGTGGACAATGCCATTGCGGTCAGCTTTGGCCTGCCGCAGGGACTGGGTTAACATTTTTTGCGCCGTTCTCGGAAGAGAACGGCGCTATTTTCATTTTCCCGGAGCGTGCCGCATAGACTCTGGGGGAGGGATTCGTATGACGGAACTTGAAGTGTTTGCACAGGGCAGGAAAATCGGAACGGCGGAGGTAAAGCGGGATGGGCTGTTTCTGGAATTCTCCGCTAGACTCCGGCCGGAGGGTGACGCGCTGCTCCGGCTGTACGCCGTTGCGGGCTGGCACAGTGAATATCTTGGCATTCCCTGCCCGTCGGGCGGGGAGCTGCGCCTGATCGCGCGGCTGCCGTCGAGCCATTTTCCGGGAGAGCCGACTGCCGTTGCAGCCGATGCCCTGCCGCGGAGCGAGTGGCTGCCGTGGTGCGGCGAGCTGGACGGCATCCCGGTGCGCGACTGCCGCATCTGCCGGGAGAAGGACGCGATCGTGCTTGCGCTGGCGGAGCCGGAGGCGGAGCAGTTTCCGGGCTGGCTTGCCCATATGGAGGAAACGGAGCTGGGCGGCGAAGCCGTCCGCCTGCTGCGCCTGAACGCCGACGGCAGCCTGCCCTTTTCCGAAGAAGAGGAAGAGAAAACGGAGGACATCCCGGAGATCGGACCGGAGGCACCGGAGGAGGAAGCAGCGGCGGAGGAGGAACCTCCGCAGGAGAAGCGGGAATAAAGCACAGCGCTTCCGGCTTGCCGCCGGAAGCGTTTTTTTGACAGATAGGATTGATTCTTTCAGCGGAATGTGCTAAGATGAATAGAACCTGTGAAAAAATGAGGAAATTCCCGCGAAAGAGGCGTTTTGAGTTATGAATGAAGCTGCACCGCAAGCAAAAAAGAGAATGTTGTCCGGCATCAAGCCCTCCGGCGACCTGACGCTCGGTTCCTATCTGGGCGCGATCCGCAACTGGAAGGACCGCGCCGACGAATTTGACTGCTACTATTTTATGGCCGATCTGCACGCCATCACCGTGCGGCAGAACCCCGCCGACCTGCGCCGCCGCTCGCTGGAGCAGCTCGCACAGTACATCGCCTGCGGCCTCGACCCGGAGAAAAATGTGCTGTTTTTCCAGAGCCATGTGCATCAGCACGCAGAGCTGGGCTGGGTGCTCAACTGCTACGCCATGTTCGGCGAGCTGAGCCGCATGACGCAGTTCAAGGATAAGAGCGCAAAAAATGCCGACAATATCAACGGCGGCCTGTTCACCTATCCCGCGCTGATGGCGGCAGATATCCTGCTGTATCAGGCGGATCTGGTGCCGGTGGGCGAGGATCAGAAGCAGCACGTCGAGCTGACGCGCAATATCGCCAAGCGCTTTAACGGCATCTACGGCGACGTGT
>CAKUMR010000075.1 GCA_934667865.1 uncultured Oscillospiraceae bacterium
GTGTACGGCATGGACACGAAGGACGAAGCCCTTCTGCTCGACATCCGCAGGACGGTGGGCATGGTCTTCCAGAATCCGGACAACCAGATGGTTGCCAATGTGGTTGAGGAGGACGTCGCCTTCGCGCCGGAGAATCTCGGCGTTCCGTCGGAGGAGATCCGCCGCCGGGTGGACGAGGCGCTGAAGCAGGTCGGTATGTATGAATACCGCCATCATGCGCCGCATCTGCTCTCCGGCGGGCAGAAGCAGCGCGTCGCCATTGCGGGCGTGATCGCCATGCGCCCGCAGTGTATCGTTCTTGACGAGCCGACCGCCATGCTCGACCCGCAGGGGCGGCAGGAGGTCATCTCCACGATCGAGCGGCTGAACCGTGAAAACGGCATCACGGTCGTTCTGATCACGCACCATATGACCGAGGCGATCCGCGCGCAGCGCGTGATCGTGATGGAAAAAGGCAGCATTCTCGCGGATGGAACACCCAAGCAGGTTTTTGTGCAGGTCGAACTGCTGAAATCTGCCGGCCTGACCGTACCGGCGACGACGGAGCTGCTTTATGAACTGAACAAGGCGGGCTTTGACCTGCCTCTGGACGCGCTTTCCACGGAGGAATGTGCGCAGGCACTGTTCGCCTGTTTCCGCGAAAAGGCCTGACCCGAAAATCGGAGGAAAGAAATTTGGCAGCAGCGATCGAGGTTAGAAACCTCACACACGTATACAGCGCCGGGACCCCGTTTGAGCATACGGCTGTGCAGGATATGAGCTTTTCCGTGGAAAAGGGAGAGCTTCTGGGCATCATCGGCCACACGGGTTCCGGAAAATCCACGCTGATCCAGCATCTCAACGGCCTTCTGAAGCCTACGTCCGGCGACGTGCTGCTGGACGGCAGGAGTATCTGGACGGATAAAAAAACCACCCGCGAGGCGCGCTTCCGCGTCGGGCTGGTGTTTCAGTACCCGGAGTATCAGCTTTTTGAGGAAACGGTCTACCGCGACATCTCCTTCGGACCGAAGAATATGGGACTGCCGGAGGAGGAGATCCGCCGGCGCGTTCTGCGTGCGGCGCAGTTTGCCGGGGTGCCGGAGGAGGTGCTGGAAAAATCTCCCTTTGACCTCTCCGGCGGGCAGAAGCGCCGCGTCGCCATTGCGGGCGTGATCGCCATGGAGCCGGAGATCGTCGTGTTTGACGAGCCGACGGCCGGACTGGATCCCTCAGGCTGCGCCGGAATTCTGGAAAACATTGAAACCTATCGAAAAACCACCGGCGCGACCATCCTGATGGTGAGCCACAGCATGGACGATGTGGCGAAGATGGCCGACCGCCTGCTGGTGCTCAACGGCGGCAGGACGGAAATGTGTGCGCCGCCGCCGGAGGTTTTTGCCAATGCGCAGCGGCTGCGAAGCATCGGCCTTTCCGTGCCGCAGGTGACGGAGCTGTTCCTCCGCCTGCGCGACATGGGTCTGCCGGTTGATCCCTCGGTCTATACTGTACCGCAGGCGCTGAAGCAGCTCCTTTCTCTGAGGGGAGGACGCACGGATGCTTAAAGACATTACGTTGGGGCAGTATTTCCCCGGCAATACCGTTGTTCACCGGCTTGATCCGCGCACAAAGCTGCTGATGGTGGTCGTGTATATCGTCGCGCTGTTTCTCGCCAAGTGGTGGGTGTCCTACGGCGTGATGCTGGCCTTTCTTGTGACGGCGGTCGTGCTTTCGCGCATCAAGCCGAAGGCGCTGTTCCGCGGCCTCAAGCCGCTGATCGTGATCATGGTGTTTACCGCGCTGATCAACCTCTTTTACTCGGACGGCGAGGTGCTGGTGAAGTTCTGGATCTTCCGCATCACGCGGGAGGGCATTGTGCAGGCGGCGTTTCTGGTGCTGCGCATCATGATGCTGGTCACGGGAACCTTCCTCTTGACCTATACGACCTCGCCAATCGCGCTCACGGACGGCATGGAATCCCTGCTCAGTCCGCTGAAAAAGCTGCATTTCCCGGTGCATGAGCTTTCGATGATGATGTCCATCGCCCTGCGCTTTATCCCGACGCTGATCGAGGAAACGGACAAGATCATCTCCGCGCAGAAGGCGCGCGGTGCGGATTTTGAGAGCGGAAATGTCTTCCGCCGCGCTAAGGCGCTGGTACCCATCCTTGTGCCGCTGTTTGTCAGCGCCTTCCGCCGTGCCGACGAGCTGGCAACGGCGATGGAGTGCCGCTGCTATCACGGCGGCGAGGGCCGCACAAAGCTCAAACAACTGCATTATCGCGCGCGTGATATCATCACGCTGCTGCTGGGCGCCGCGCTGCTCGGCGGTATCATCACGCTGCGCTGCTTCGGATTATAAAAAGGAGGGACTGCCTGTGCGGAATATTGCGCTGACCCTGAGCTATGACGGCTCGGCCTACCACGGCTGGCAGGTGCAGAAAACCGAGCGCACCGTCGGGCAGACCATGGAGGAGGCCGCGGCGCGCGTGGTCGGCCACCCGGTCCACATGACCGGCTGCGGCCGGACGGACGCGGGCGTTCATGCGCGTGTCTATATTGCGAATTTCCGTACGGATGCACGCATCCCTGTTGACCGCATTCCCTATGCGATCAACAGCCAACTCCCGGCGGACATCGCCGTGACCGCGGCGCGGGAGATGCCGGACTATTTCAATGCCATCGGCTCCTGCGCCCGCAAGGAGTATACCTATCAGATCTATAATTCCCACCTGCGCGACCCGTTTTATGTCAACCGTGCGTGGTTTTACCCACGTGAGCTGGACGAAGAGGTCATGCAGCGGGCGGCGTCGCAGTTTGTGGGAACCCACGATTTTGCGGCTGTCCGTTCGGTCGGTACGGATGTAAAATCGACCGTCCGGACGGTGTATCATTTCGACGTGGAGCGCCGCGGAAGAATTCTGCTGCTGCGCGTCTGCGCCAACGGATTTTTGTATAATATGGCGCGCGCCATGGTTGGCACGGTCGTCTATGCCGCGGAGGGCAAGCTCCGCCCGGACGAGATCGGGGCGATCCTGTGCGCCGGCGACCGCACCGCAGCGGGGCCGACGGTCCCGCCCGGAGGCCTGTATATGACGCAGCTCTGGTATGACGACAGGGAGGTGCAATTCCATGCAGGAGTTCAACTCTGACCTTATCCGGCCTGTGCCGGACGAGCCGGAAGAACCGAAAAAGCGGCGTCACCGCTGGCTGATCTTTCTCGGCGCTTTTTTGGCGGTGCTGGCAGGGCTGTTCTGGTATCTCAGCTCGCAGACGAACCTCCTTGACGGTGTGGTGCGCTCTCTGCGCTATCTGGGAAAGAATGGCTCGGAGAGAATCACCTTTGAAACCTATGGCACGACGGCCTACGCGCTTGTGGGCGACGACCTCGCGGTCGCGTCGCGCAGCGGCGTGACGCTTTTTTCCGACAGCGGAGAAACGATCGGCCACCAGCAGGCGGAGCTGAGCGCCCCGGCGCTGCTGGGCGGGCAGGACGCCGTTCTCGTCTACGATATCGGCGGCAGCTTCTACGGCGTGATGGACACCAACGGGAAGATGCGCTTTCAGGGCGCTTCCTCCGGACGCATTTACGACGCTGACCTGACCGAAGCCGGCGGCGCGGCGGTGCTTTCCTCCGCCTCGGACGCCCGCGCGGTGGTGGAGGTTTTCGACAAGAACGGAGCGCTTCTTTACCGCCGCACCAGCAAGACCAGCTATCTCAACGCCTGTGCGCTTTCGCCGGACGGCAGCTGGCTTGCCGTCGCGACGCTGGGGCAGGAGGACATCGCCTTTGCCTCCGGTGCGAAGCTCTACCGGACGGATGCCGAGGAGGAGCAGGCCAGCCTCTCCTTTGGCGGACAGACCATTTTCGACCTGAAATTTCTTGGAAACGGCACGGTCTGTGCGGTCGGCAGCCGGAGCGTTTCGTTTTTCGATACGGCAGGCAGCCTTCTGGGGGAGTATTCTCTGGAAAGTGCCGACCTGCTGGGCTGCGCCTTTGGCAGCGGCTTTGTCGCCCTGACGCTCGACAGCCATGAGGCCGGCAGCCGTTATCAGCTTCTGACCCTCTCGACCGACGGCTCGGTTCGCGCGTCGGGTGTCTTGCAGGAGACACCGGTGCATCTGAGCGCCGAGGGAGATTATCTTTCCGTGCTGACGCCGCAGGGACTGCGAACCTATGACAGTGCGCTTGCACAGAAGGGCAGCCGGGAAGGAAGCTGGATGAAGGCATTTGTCCGCCGGGACGGAACGGCGCTTCTGGTTGCCGTGGATGAGGCGGAAGTATATATTCCCTGACATTTTTGCGATAGGTTTTTTGCTGCGGGTGTGCTACACTTGCGGCGGGAAGGAGTGAAACCATGAAACCGACATTATGCAGCAGATGCAAGAAGAATCTCGCTGTGATTTTTATAACGAAGGTGGAAAACGGCCAGACCACCAATGAGGGACTTTGCCTGAAATGCGCCAAGGAGATGGGCATCAAGCAGGTCGACGAGATTGTCGAGCGCATGGGCATCACGGACGAGGATCTCGACACGCTCAACGGCGAGATGATGTCCCTGATGCAGCCGGAGGAATCCGAAGATGAGGACGACATCGGCAGCCGCACGGCGACGTTCCCGCATATGAATCGCCTGTTCGGCGGCCAGAATGAGGTCGCGCCCAAGGAGGAACCGAAGGAAAAGCAGCCCAAGGGCGAAAAGCCGCAGGCGAAAAAGCATAAATTCCTCGACACCTACTGCCAGAACCTCACGGCCAAGGCGAAGAACAACGAGCTGGACAAGGTCATCGGCCGCGAGGTCGAGACCGAGCGCGTGGTGCAGATCCTCAACCGCCGCCAGAAGAACAATCCCTGCCTGATCGGCGAGCCGGGCGTCGGCAAAACTGCCATCGCGGAGGGACTTGCCCAGCGCATCGCCGCGGGCGACGTTCCCTTCAAGCTGCGCGACAAGCAGGTCTATCTGCTCGATCTGACCTCACTGGTCGCCGGAACCCAGTTCCGCGGGCAGTTCGAGGGCCGCATGAAGAGCCTGATCGCGGAGGTCAAGGCCTGCGGCAATGTCATTCTCGTCATCGACGAGGTGCATAATCTTGTGGGCGCGGGCGATGCGGAGGGCTCCATGAGCGCGGCGAATATCCTCAAGCCGGCGCTTTCCCGCGGGGAAATTCAGGTCATCGGCGCGACGACCTTTGCCGAGTACCGCAAATATATCGAAAAAGATGCTGCGCTGGAGCGCCGTTTCCAGCCCGTGACCGTGGCCGAGCCGAGCATTGACGAGGCCGTCGCCATCCTGCGGGGCGTTTCGCATTACTATGAGTTGTTCCACGGCGTTCAGATTCCGACGGAGATTGCGCGGCAGGCGGTCGTGCTCTCCGAGCGCTATATCACCGACCGCTATCTTCCCGACAAGGCCATCGACCTTCTGGACGAGGCCTGCTCCGATCTGAACCTGCACAGCAGGCAGATCTCTGACCTTGCCGAAAAGCGCAAGGAGCGCGACGACTATCAGCTGGAGATCAAGATGCTCACCGAGGACGCGCAGGAGGAGAACTTTGAACGCCTTGCGACGCTGCGCAGTCAGGTGTGCCGTCTGGACTCCGAGATCGCGGAGCTGGAGGCCAAGCCTGCCCCCGTGCTGACGATGGAGAATCTTGCCCGCATCATCGAGCTGTGGACCAAGATCCCGGCCAGTAAAATCCGTGCGCAGGAGTACGAGCAGCTGCGTTCGCTGGAGGCGCGGCTGAAAAAGCGCATCGTCGGTCAGGACGAGGCGGTTCAGGCGGTCGCCTCTGCAATTCGCCGCAACCGCGTGGGCATTTCCGTCAAGAAGCACCCGGTTTCCTTCATCTTCGTCGGCTCCACCGGCGTCGGCAAGACGGAGCTGGTCAAGTGCCTTGCTGACGAGCTGTTTGACTCCGTGGACTCCCTCGTCCGGCTGGATATGTCGGAGTATATGGAGCGCCACTCCGTTTCCAAGCTGATCGGCTCGCCTCCCGGCTATGTCGGCTACGACGAGGCGGGGCAGCTCACCGAGAAGATCCGCCGCAAGCCCTATTCCGTCATCCTCTTTGACGAGCTGGAAAAGGCGCATCCGGA
>CAKUMR010000076.1 GCA_934667865.1 uncultured Oscillospiraceae bacterium
CTCCACGACCCCTGCCACAGGCCGGGCAGGCCGTCGGAAGAGGCAGTCGCTTTGGTGATCAGATGGCCGTTGTTTTCCAGACCGTCGCTGCCGTACTTATACTTCGTATACGACCCTTTCTCGCCGTTTTCGTATAAGTACACCTTGCCGCCCTTGACCGCATAGGTGCCCCTCTCTATGGAGGAAAGCTCTTCGTTTTCATAGCTGCCCTTCAAATAACTGCCGTTCGTTTCAAAGACGATCGTCTTGCCGATCCGGTCGCCTTCCGATTCCCACGAGCCGCTCCACAGGCCGACGAGATCATCCGTCGACGCCGCGCCGCAGGCGCAGAGCGCCAGCAGCATCCCCAGCGCCAGCAGCAGCGAAAGCATTTTTTTCATCTTGTTTTTTCTCCTGTCATAACTACATATTTGCCATCGGATATTGCATACGGATTTACTTCTTTTCGTAGGTCACTTCCAGGCCGTCGCTTGGGCTGTATGTCCATGTTACGACATACTTGCTGTTTTCCTCCCGCTGGCGGCCCATCAGGGCGCTGGTTTGCAGCATTTTATTGTACACGGAGCCGTTGAAGCCGAGCGCCTCGTTCGCATACTTGATGGCCTTCAGGGCGTTTTCCTGTGCCCCCGGAAGCAGGAGCGCCTTCAGCGTGGAATCCATGTTATCGTAGCTGTCCGGGCAGGTATCGAGGGTAAAATAATCGCCGTCGCCCGTCACGATTCCCGCGATCTGCACGCACTCGTCCCTGACCTTCTGGAACTCGGACTTGTGAAAAACGGCAAAGGCGACGATGCCGAGCACGACCACGCCCGCCGCGATCGCGCTCAGGATCACGATCTTTTTCTTCGTAAACTTCGGTGCGGCTGCGGGCGCCTCCATCGGCACGCCGTCCGCTGCCGGAACGGCCTCCGCCGTGTTGATTGCCGGTGCAGCCGTCGCTTCTGTTTCGGGTGTCTGCTGCTCCACCTGCGGTGCAAATTCTTCGTTCATCTTTTGTTCCTCCTCTTTTTTGTCGCTCTTTTTCAGCATACTCCACCCCGGCGGGAAAAGCAATTAACCTGCTGCATAGTACATATAAAAAACACGGCGCAAAGCGCCGTGTTGTAATCGGACTCCGTTATTCAAAAGTCGCGCGGTCCGTGTCGATCGGGAAGCCGATCGGATTGTCGATGTCCGTCTGGTTGTTGGAAAAGACCGTGCCCGTGAAGTCCAGTGCCATTCCGCCCGGCAGCTCCAGGAACTGGACGCCGATATCGTTTCCCTCGATCACGCTGTCCGGGAAGCCGGACTTGAAGGAGGAATAGCTGTTGGTGCGATAGCGGAAGGCGATGCCGTTGTCGCGGAAGGTGCAGGCCTCCACGCCGATCATGCCGCCGTTTTCCACCGCGGCAGCGATGTCATAACCCGTGAAAGAGCAATTCCAGATCACCGTCGAGGCCGTGGCCGTAAGGCCGCTGCCGCCGCTGCCCACGAAATCCAGATCGTGCAGCATCACATTGTCCGGCTGGTGGGTACTGACGGTCAGGCTGCCCTCCAGCACGGTGCGGCCGCTGCCGTCCGCGCAGCCGTAGAGATTCACCGCGCGCGAGGCGATCTCCAGATCGCCCGTGTAGGTGACGGCCGGCAGGTAGATGTCCACCACCGTGTCCGCCGGGACCTCCGAAATGATCCTGCGGAGCAGGGCCTTCAGGTCGTCCAGCGTGTCCAGCTTCGCGTCCTCCACCGTATAGGCCTGATGGATCAGCGGCAAAATCTCATAGGTCTGCCTGAGCCGGATGGTGTCGCCGTTTTTCATATTCAGCGTCCAGACCAGCTCGTTCGTTCCGCTCGCGCCGGTCAGGAACACCTCCGACGCCATTGTGGCCGGAAGGAAAAATTCCTGACGGCCCGGCTGCCCGATGTTCAGCGCGCCGTTTTCATTCGGGGAGCCCTCCAGCGTGCAGGACTCGACCTTCGCCAGAAACTGCTCCGCGTCGGCCAGCGCGCCGTCCCTGTAAACGCCCAGCAGCGCCGGCAGGCAGGATTCTTCATCCACCGAAAGGGTCAGCGTCCGCTTTTCCTCCGGCTGGCAGTTTTCAATGTCACCGAGGAAGGTGCTGACAAACAGCTCATACGTCCCGTCCTTGTCGGCATAGGTGACGGACGCGCCGCCCTCGTAGGTTTTCGGCCGGTGCGGCAGGAAGATCGCCAGCGCCGCGCCCGCCAGCACCAGCAAGCCGAGCGCCGCAAGCAGCACCTTTTTCCTCCATACGCGCGGCGGCTTCGCCTCCGTCCGTTCGATCTGGCTCTGCGCACAGTGCGGGCAGAAGGAGGCCTCGTCCGGCAGCTCCGCGCCGCAGTTCGTACATTTTTTGCTCATTTTCTCTCTCCTTAGCGTCGCTTGACAAGGGCACACATGGTTTTCCCGGGCCGAAACGACATTTAATTTTGTTATCCTCGTTGATGGGCGTCAGCCCATCTGCCTCGTCTGCCTTGCCGACTGCCGCTTATCCTCCGGGAAAACTCGAAGACCCGCCGGGCGCTCCGGCGCGTTTTTCGCAAGGCAGAGGACGCAGGCATACCGGCGTATGTCAAGGACGATAACGCCGCGAAAGGCGGGCCGGTGTGTCCTGCGGGCATATGCGCCGTTGTCAAGCGACGCTAAAGTGCCTCCATTAGATGAAGCACGTTTTGATAGCGTTTTTTCGGATTGACCATGGTGCATTTCTGTACGATATGCCCCAGCCGCCCGCCGGCCAGCTCTTGGGAAGGATGCTTCCCCGTCAGCATGATATTCAGCAGCACGCCGAGGGCATAGAGATCCGCCCGTTCGTCGGTCTGGGCAATGCCGTACTGCTCCGGCGCGGCGTAGCCGGTGGTGCCCAGCACCTGCGTATCCCGGCTCATCTCGCCTTTGAAAATGCGGGAGGCATCAAAGTCAATCAGCACGGCCTCGCTGCCGCGGAGGATCACATTTTCCGGCTTGACATCCCGGTGCACCGCACCCATGGCGTGCAGCGTCCACAGGGCATTGCAGAGCTGCAAGGTGATCTTCCGTGCCTCCGCGGGCGTAAAGCGCGCCCCCTCCAGCAGCAGCGCGAGGGAATCGCCCTGAATGTACTCCTCCAGCACCGCCGTCATTCCGTCCTGCTCCGCCGCCTCCATAATTTTCGGCAGATTGGGGCAGGAAACGGAGAGCAGCCGCCGGTATACCTCCCCGCTCCCGCGGTAATGGTGTAAAACAAAGCGCGCGCCGCTCTGCCGGTGCCGCAGCAGCAAAACGCTGCCCCGTTCGCCGTTTTTGAGCGTTCGGACAGTTTCATAGTCCGTTTCGATGCCGGATAACAGATACTGGTAAATGGCGTTCACTTCCCCGCGCTATGCAGCTTGCATATTGATTTTGCTTCTTGAAATCAGTATCATTATACAGAGAAACCAAGCAGTTGTAAAGGCGGAACATGATATGAAAAGCACGGACGGCCTCCGGCAGGAGCTGATGGAGGCGGCAAATCTCGACCAATTTCTCTCGGAAAATCAGGAAAACTTCCAGAACGGCAGCGTAAGCGACCTGCTCAATCGGCTTTTTCAGAAACGGACGATCTCCAAAGCGGTGCTGGCAAAACGCTCCGGCATGAGCGAGGTCTACCTGCATCAGGTCTTTGCGGGGCGGCGGAAGCCCTCGCGCAGCCGTCTTCTGTGCCTGTGCTTCGGCCTTGGCGCCACACTGGAGGAAACGCAGGAGCTTTTGAAGCAGAGCGGCTTCGCCCAGCTCTATCCGAAGAACCGGCGCGACGCGATCATTCTCTACGGGTTTCAGCACCGGATGGATCTGTTTTCGGTAAACGACAAGCTGTTCGCGGAGAACGAGGAAACACTGTATTAAAAAACTTTTGTCATATTTGTCCATTTGCATTCGCCCGCGTTTTTGTGATATACTAAGAAAAAAGGAAGGGAGCGCAGTATATGAACGAATACGAAGTGCTGATCGAAACGGTCAACCCCTGCGGCGGGGAAGCCCACGCGAGCAAGGACTTTCTGGAGATCGAGGCGGAGAGCCCGGAGGCCTATGTCGCCGCCAACGCACGCTATCCGGTGATCGACTCCGGCAAAAACAGCGCTGGCGACGTGGTCATCACGACCGGCGACGGCCGCGGCACCATCGTGCGTTATACCTTCACGGAATGAAATACCAACAAGAAGGGTCATGAAGCGTTGCTTCATGGCCCTTCTTTTATTCTCCCTGCAGGTGCTCCATGGCAAACAGAATGCACTGGTTGATGAACTCGTTGCGGCTGATGTCCGCCTTGGCGGCGTTTTCGTCGATCTGCTTCAGCAGTTCCGACGGCAGCCGGATGGAAATTACCTCTTTATCCGGCTTTTGCGGTATAAAATAGTTCATTTCTCGCCTCACCTCTTGACAAAATTGTATTCGTCGTGTTATCATTTGTCTGTATTCATTATTTGATATATATTTTCGAATACAATTCAAACATAGGAGGTGAACCGCACGCATGAACGCAGCAAAAAACTTTCATGGCCATATTGCCTTACCGTTGGAAGAACACTTCGAGGCGTATCTGTCCTCCAAACACCACTGGGCAGACGAAGCGGAAAGCGGTGATTTCGTCGCAATGATGTCCATGCTCCTGCACGAAAAGGCGGAACCGGAAAACGCCGCGGCCTTTGACAAAAAATACCATCCCTATCTGGGCAAATCTGCCAACGAGATCTCATCCCCCGTCGCAGAGGAGCTCTTTGCCGAATTTCAGTTGCTGCTTTCCGGGGCGGAAGCCGCCAAATGAAACGCGGACGTTTTGAAGCCCCGCCCAAGCACCGCTTCCCCGCGCTTCCCGCCGCGGCCACAGTCCTGTTTCTTGTACTTCTGGCGCTGCTCCTGTGGCGCTGCGGCGCGCAGTCTGCGCAGCTCCCCGGTGATGCGCCGTCCGTGGAAAAGAACCCGGACTCCATCTCCGTCCCGGGCTATGAGCTGCTGGAGCTGGCGGCGGACACCGCGCAGCAGACGCTGTGTCTGGAAAATCCAGCGCAGAATCCCTGCTATTTTCAGATCACCCTCACCCTGTCGGACGGGACACTGCTGTGGCAGTCGGAGCGGATCGCGCCGGGCAAGACCTCCGCACCCATCGTCCTGCGCCGGCCGCTCGCCGCGGGAACGTATTCCGCCGTCCTGAACTACGCCTGCTTCCGCGAGGACGACGGCGTCACGCCCCTGAACGGCGCGGAAATGAAATTGACCCTTCGGGTAAAATAAAATCAAAGGAGAAGAAATCATGAAAAAGCTCTTATCCCTCGCACTGGCTCTGCTGATGCTCGCCTCCGTGGCGACCGTCGCCCTTGCAAGCACGACCACCCTGACCACCACCGTCCCGCCCGCGACCTACACCCTGAACATCCCCGCCGATCAGGAGATCCCGTTTGGGGCAGTTTCAACAGAAATCGGAGCTATCTCTGTTACAGACGGTACCGGTTTTGCAGAAGGTAAAAACCTGAAAGTCATGCTGACCTATGACGCTTTTGCCTCCGATGGGATTTCGACTACAATTCCCTTCAAAATTTCAATGAAGGATTCCAATAGTCAAAGTCACTTTAACAGTTTCGATCTTCCTTCTGGTGGAGTTTTGACCTTCAAGGGAAAATCATCCGGGGCAACTGATGAGTATTGCATTTATACTTATACTACTCCTAACGCAAGTGGATTCCTTACATTGAATACAACAAGAGTTTATATTTCCAGCACCGACTGGGGCAAAGCCCTCGCCGGTGACTACACCGCGACCATCACCTTCACCGCTGAGGTCGTCGCGGAATAAGCACGCCCCATCAAAGGACGTGTTGCCATGAAGCTCAAACCGACTCTGCGCGTGCCGGTCCGCGCGCTGCTGCTTCTGCTGCTGCTTGCGTCGCTCACTCTCTGCGCCTTCGCGCGGGGAACCACCCTGACGACGCACGTTCCCGGCACGTATACCCTGCGCGTCGAGCTCAGCGGCAGCGGCAGCATCCGGGTAAACGGCACGCTCTGCGCGCAGACCACCGCGCTGGAACTCGCGGAAGCCAGCAC
>CAKUMR010000077.1 GCA_934667865.1 uncultured Oscillospiraceae bacterium
TAGCTGACGTTTTCGGGGATTTCCCACAGTGCCTGCGGGTGGATGCGCAGGATCTCACCAGGGATTTTGCAGTATTTGGTAAAGCCGCCGCTGTAGCCGTAGCCAAGGCCGAGGTTTACGTGCTCGGAGCAGAGTAGATAATCGCCTCGCATACAGGCGTGGCATTTACCGCAGACGTGTGCAGTATTGTCCGATACAACACGCTGGCCAACCTTCCATGCCGTTACATTTTTACCGACTTCGACAATTTCACCGGAGAATTCATGGCCGCGGACATGATTGAATTCTGTACGGCCATTTTCAACACCCCAGTGCAGCATATCTGCGCCACAGATCGCCGCGGCTTTTACTTCAATAATCACATCATCGTCGCCGCAGACGGGCTCTGGAATATCAATAAAATGATAAGTACCTTTGATTTGCGGAGCGCCGTATTTGACAATTGCTTTCATGAATATATAACCTCCAAAATCAAATTGCGGAAGGTGGTTCTTCCACGGAAATCGTAGCACACTTTATTTTTGAAGTCAACATATTTTTTCTGTGATTCAAAAATAATTTCAAAGGTTTAGGCAAGAGATATTATCATATTCCACAAAAATGAAATGTCAAAATTGGCGAATTTCCTGAATATTTCTCGTTCAATATCTTTTGAATTTATTGAAATATGAGAATATTATCACATTTACAGACAAAAATCGTTGAATTATTTCTGCAATTCTGTTTTGTTGAAAACAAAGATTATGTATTCCTCGTTTTGCCAAATAATGTCTGAAACAAATATTTTTTATTGACAACAAAGAAAAAGTGTAGTAATCTAGAGTCAGGCTTTGGATGCGCAAGCAAAAAATGTTTGAAAACAACAAAATATTCTTTGTTTTCCACCAACGGCCGGTATTTTCATCAATAATTTGAGAGGAGCCCAACAATGAAACACTGCTACAGAATTCTCGCACTTATTCTGGCGCTCGTTTTTGTGCTCGCAGCTCTGGCTGGCTGCGCAGGCAACGGCAACGAGGACCCCAGCACAAGCGACAAGCCTTCCGACAGCACTCCGGCAGATCCCTCTGGCAGCGTGGATGTTGACACCATCCAGTTTGCCGCACTGTATCCCCTGACCGGCGCAAGCGCCACCACAGGCAACAACATGGCAAACGGTATCCGCCTCGCAGTAGACATTATTAATGATGAGTACGACATCGACCTGCCCGGCGCAAAGACCTCTGGTATCACCAGCATGGGCGGCGCAAAGCTGGAAGTTGTTTTCGGCGATACGCAGGCTGACCCCCAGAAGGGTATGTCCGCAGCAGAGCAGGTCCTGACGGACAACGAAAACGCTGTTGCAGTTATCGGCTGCCTGAACTCCGCTGTTGCCGCAACGATCGGCACCGTTACCGAGCGCCTGGGCAAGATCTTCATCAGCCCCGACTGCGTCAACCCCGGCCTGTGCGAGAACGGCTGGAAGTACTTCTTCCGCGCAACGCCCGACTCCAACATGTTTATCAAGAACGAGGTCGACTTCCTCAGCGATATGAACTCCGTGAAGAACGCCGGCATCAAGACGGTCGCCCTGTTCTATGACAACTCTCTCAACGGCAGTGACTTCCGCGACCTGATCAAGCCCATTCTGGAAGACCGCGGCTTTGAAGTGACGGAAGAGGTTTGCTTCGCAGCGAACTCCCCCGAGCTCACCTCCGAGGTTCAGAAGCTGAAGAAGGCGGATGCGGACGTGGTTATCTCCGCTGCCTACCTCAGCGACATGATTCTCTTCACCAAGACCTGCAAGGAGCAGGATTACGCCCCCAAAATGCTTCTGGTTGACGGCGGCATCGGTCAGGCGGAATATGCCGAGACCCTTGGTGAGGCCAGCGATTACGGCATCAACCGCGCCGGCTTCATGACCGACCTTGCAGAAACCAAGCCCGCAATGAAGGCTGTCGACGAGCTCTACTATGAGCGTCATGGTATCCACATGGACGACGACTCCGCACGTGCATTCATGGGCGTTATCATTCTGGCGGATGCGCTTGAGCGCGCCGGCAGCACCGACACCGAAACCCTGCGCAATGCACTTGCTGCTACTGACCTCACCGGTGACGACTGCATCCTGGCATGGGACGGCGTTGCATTTGACGAAAAGGGTCAGAACACCCGCGGCCGCGGCATGATGGGTCAGCTCTTCGACGGCACCCCCAAGACCGTATGGCCCTTCGATATTGCCTCCGAAGAAGTCGTTTATCCGCAGCCCGCATGGAATGCCCGCTAAGCACTTTCTACTGAACATTCTCTTTCCAACCTAAGCAATAAATTCTGCAAGAGGAAAGGCAGCTTTCCTCTTGCAGAAAATGTAATATGGCAACTTTTCATAAATGAGGAAGAATGAAGATGCGTAAAACACGAATTGCCCTGATCGTCCCCTCCTCCAATACCACCATGGAGGCGGATTTTGTCCCGCGTATCCCGCACGAGAAAGCCTCCTTCCATGTTGCACGGATGTACACCGGCGAACCGGCCACCAAAGCAACAGAGGAGCACATGATCACCGTCGGTCTGCCCAGAGCTCTGGAGAATATCGCGACTGCCGAGGTCGACCTTGTTATGTTCGGCTGTACCTCTGCCGGTACGATCCACGGCGCAGGGACGGAGCGCGAACTGGAAGAACTGATTCAGAAAACAACGCATGCAAAAAGCGTCACGGTCACCCGAGCGCTGAATACCGCGCTGCGTGAGCACAACGCGAAAAGAATTATCGTATTTTCCCCCTATGGCCCTGAGCTGAACAAGTCCGTTACGGACTTTATGGAAAGCGCGGGCTTCGACGTGATCTATACCAAGGGCATGGCCGTCATGCAGAATCAGTGGATCGCTGCGGTCGAACCGGAGGAAATCGTGAAATTCGCTATGGATGCACTCCAAGAGGCGGATCTCCTGGTTGATGACGGCGACGGCACCTATCATCTGAAGGACGGCGACGCCATCGTGTTTTCCTGCACGAATCTTCGCGCATGGGAGTGTCTTGAGCAGATGCAGCGCACGATCAAGACCTATTTTACCAGCAGCAACAAGGCGCTGTTTGATCTGGCCATGAAAACGGCCGGTCTGCTTTGATTCGCATTTATAAATGAGGTGCATGGAATGGATTTACTTCAGGTAGTATTCTCTGGCCTCTCAACCGGCGGTATTTATGCGCTGGTTGCGGTAGGTCAGGCGTTGATCTGGGGCCTTATGGGTCTGGTCAACTTCGCTCATGGCGATATGCTCATGGTCGGTATGTATGTTGCGTACGGCCTGTGGGCATTTGCGGGAATTGACCCGCTGGTTTCTGCGCCCGTTGCCGGCATTGTGATGTTCGGTCTCGGCGTACTTGTCTATTATCTTATTACCAGCAAGGTACTCAAGGCTGCGCGCTATGCGCAGATCTTTGCGACCTTTGGCCTTGCGATTCTCCTGCGTTCACTGGCGCAGTTCATCTTTACTCCGAACTACAAAATGATCACCACCAAGCTGCTTGACGGCGCGGTGCAGATTGGAGCGATTTCCATCGGCAAGGCGCAGCTTGTTGCGGGTGCCGTTGCACTGATTCTTTCGCTGGCGCTCTATTTCCTGATGAGCAAGACCGACCTCGGCCGTGCAATGCGCGCGACTTCCGAGGACAAGGACATCGCCTCTGTGATGGGTATCAATTCCAACCGGATGTTTGCGCTTGCGTGGGGCATTGCCGGTGCCTGCGTTGGTATTGCCGGCGCGCTGATGTCCAACTACTATTACATCTATCCGGATGTTGGCGTTACCTTCAGCACCCTCTCCTCCGCAATCGTCTGCCTCGGCGGACTGGGCAACATCCCCGGCGCCGTCGGCGCCGCAATGGTGCTGGGCGTTCTGCAGACGACCGCATCCTACTACGTCAACTCCCAGTATAAGCTGGCGATCGTTTACGTGTTCTACATTCTCATTGTAGCGATTCGCCCGCTGCTCTCCAGAAGAAAGGGGAGAAGATTAAAGGCATGAAAAACCTGAGAACAATGAAGAAAAAAGGGCCTATCGGCGTTGGGCTGTTTATTATCGTTGCCGCTGCCGCACCCTTTGTACTCGGCACTACCTTTGCAAAGGATACCCTCTTTATGGTACTGCTGTATGCGACCTGCGGTGTCGCATGGAATATGCTTTCGGGCTATGCGGGCCAGACCTCCCTGGGTCATAGCCTGTTCTTCGGTATTGGTGCTTACACCAGCACGATGCTGACGGTAAAGCTCGGAATTTCCCCGTGGATCGGTATGCTTGCAGGTATGGTGCTCTGCTGCGCCATTACCTGGCTTCTCGGACGCTTTTTGTTCCTGCTTTCCGGCTTCTATTTTTCCATTGCAACCTCTGCGCTGGCGGAAGTCGTTCTGATCTTCTTCAAGAGCTGGAACTTCGTCGGCGATACCCGCGGCCTGTATCTGGATCCTCCGGGCGCAAAGGGCGACCTGTGGATGATCAACTTCGCCAACAAGGAGCCGTACTGTCTTGTTATCCTTGCACTTCTTCTGTGTACAATGCTGGCAAGCTATCTGATGTCCAAAAGCCGCGCCGGTTACTATTTCCGTGCGATTCGCGACAACACGGAAGCCGCCGTCAGCCTTGGCGTCAACATCAACAAATATAAGACCATCGCTTATATGTTCTCCGGCGCTTTCTGCGCCATGGCAGGAACGGTTTACGCCTGCTATCTGCGTTACATCGACCCGGACAGCGTGATGAAATCCGCCATATCCGTACAGATCTGTCTGATTTCCGTCCTTGGCGGTATCGGCACCCTTTGGGGCCCGGTGCTTGGTTCGACGCTGCTGATCTATGTTTCGGAATATGTCCGTCTGCATCTGGGCGGCTCCGGCACGGCGGTTGACCAGATCATCTATGCACTGATCATTATCATCTTCGCTGTTTTGCAGCCGAACGGTATTCTCGGCCTTGTCAGCAGCCTCAAGAGCAAGCACAAGAAGAGAAAAGAACACAAGCAGCTCGCGCAAAAGGAAGGAGGGGCCTAAATGGCGATTCTGGAAGGCAAGCACATTACCAAGCGTTTCGGCGGCCTTGTCGCTAACAAGGATGTTTCCTTCTCCTGCGAGGAAGGACAGATCGTCGGTCTGATCGGCCCGAACGGCGCAGGCAAAACCACGCTGTTCAACTGCCTCACCGGCACCTATGCCGCAGACGAAGGCAGCGTAACCTTCTGCGGAAAGGACATCAACGGAATGACGCCCCAGCAGATTCTCAAAGAAGGAATCGCGCGTACATTCCAGATCACAAAGACGTTCAGTACCATGACGGTGCTGGAGAACGTCATGGTGGGCGCATTTTTCCATCACTCCAATGTCAATAAGGCACGGGAAGCCGCGATGGAGATTCTGGAGTTTACCAAGTTGGCAGACAAGGCCAACCTGCGCGGCTCCGATCTGACGGTAGCGGACCGTAAGCGCGTGGAAATTGCCCGTGCACTTGCAACCAATCCCAAAATGCTGATGCTTGACGAAGCGATGGCCGGTCTGAACCAGACAGAGGTGCAGCAGGCAGTCGAAATGGTGCGTCAGATCCGCGACCGCGGCATCTCCATCATGATCGTTGAGCACATCATGGAGGTTGTTCTTCCCCTGTCCGACTGGATCCTCGTGATGGATCAGGGGCAGCTGATTATGGAAGGAACGAGAGATCAGGTCGTCAACGACGAGCGCGTGATTTCCGCTTATCTGGGGGTGAACAAGGGTGCTTAAAATTGAGAAAGTAAACGCCGGTTACGGCGACGTCACGGTGCTCTGGGACATCAACATTGCGCTTGAAGCAGGAAAAACGCTTGCAATTGTCGGCTCGAACGGCGCCGGTAAATCTACCATTATGCGCACGCTCTGCGGCCTTGTGTCCCCTTCTGCCGGTTCTATCACGTTTGACGGGAAGAACATTTCAAAGATGGCACCGCACGACATTGTGAAGCTGGGCATCGT